>NZ_JBHSQJ010000066.1:0-34667 GCF_042658505.1 Streptacidiphilus monticola
TCATGCCCGCAGGGATCCCTTGGAATCGATCATCTAGGGCGGGCGGCGGGCCGGTGACCGGGGGCGGCCGAGCGCGAGCCGCGCGGGCCACGACGAACTCGTACGACGCCTCGGTACAGCCGAGTGGTGCTCACCGAGCGGTGCTCGCCGAGTGGTGTGGGGTGCTTCGCCCACAGACCGCGAAGGCCGGCCCCCGGGGGTCGGCTGCCCACCGGGTGGGCGGGGTCCCTGCGGGGCCGCCTCGCCGGCGTCCATCCGGGCTGGACGGTCTGGGGCCGCGGATCGCGGATGTGAGGTTGGGGCGGGCGGCTCAGCGTCTGTCGGCGGTCGCGCCTCCGTCGCGGCTGGGCGGGCCTCGCGGGTCGGCGGGTGGGGTCATGCTGGGCGGCCGAGCTTCCGTCGCGGCATGTAGGGCGGCCCAGCTTCCGTCGCGGCTGGGCGGGGTCCGCCGGTCAGTGGGTGGGGTCATACCGGGTGGGCGGCTTCCGTCGCGGCTGGGCAAGGCCCGCGGGTCAGCGGATGGGGGCAGGTCCGGGGGGCCGCTTCCGTCGCGGCGGGGCGGGGCCTCGCGGGTCGGCGGGTGGGGTCATGCTGGGCGGCCGAGCTTCCGTCGCGGCATGTAGGGCGGCCCAGCTTCCGTCGCGGCTGGGCGGGGCCCCGCGGGTGGGGTCATACCGGGTGGGCGGCTTCCGTCGCGGCTGGGCAAGGCCCGCGGGTCAGCGGATGGGGGCATGCCGGGCGGCCGGGGGTCCGGCGCGGCTCGGTGGCCTGCGGATCAGCGGGGGATGGGGGCGTGTCGGGTGGCGCGACCTCCGCCGTGGCGCCGGTTCTCGGCGTCACCCGATCGGCAGGGGGACCGTGACGGGCGAGGGCTGGGCGCGTTGGGTGGGCATGAGCCTTCGCCGGAACGTCCTCGCCGCGGTGGTGGCGGGCACCGCACTCACGCTCACCGGAGCGGCCACCGTGGCCGACGCCACGACCGAGCCCTCCGGCGGGGGAGCGACCGAGCTGCTGCTCACCTTGGAGCACCCGTCCCCCGACGAGGGCCTGCCGGCGCGGCCGAGCCGTTCGGTCACGCTGACCTGTGACCCGGTCGGCGGCACTCACCCGGACCCGGCGCGGGCCTGCGCCGATCTGGAGGCGAGCAAGGGCACGTTGGAGCTCCCCTCCGACCAGGCCTGCATCCTCCTCTACTCGCCCGTCGTCGCCACCGCCACCGGCACCTGGCACGGCAGGGCCGTCAACTGGAAGCGCCGCTTCGGCAACGACTGCGAACTGCGCGTGCGCACCCGCTCGTTGTTCCGCTTCTGACGGCGCGTCGGTTCGTGGCCGCTCTCCGGATCGGGCCGGCCGGCCAGCCGTGCGGCTCCGCCCCTGGCGACGGATCGGCGCCGCACGGTGCCCGTCGGCAGCCCGTGCCGGGCTGATACGGTTCAATCCGCGAAGGGGATCTCGGCCTTCGTCGTCCCGGCAGGGAACAGGTGCAGCGGACCCTCGGGGCCGCCGAGTCGCAGCTGCCAGGCATGCTCGCTGTCGGTGCTGACCCGCAGCCGCTCGCCGTCGCGGCGGACGCGGAACCGGGCCACCTCGCCCGGGCCGTCCGAGCGCGGGATCGCCACCGTGCGCTCGGCGCCGTCGGCGAAGGCGTGCACCCGCAGTTCGACGTTCTCGGCCCAGGGCGACACCGGGCGCTGGTCGTCGGCCGCCATCGGGATCACCGAGTCGGGACGGGCCAGCAGTGGCAGAGTGTGGAAGCCGTGCTGCTCGCGCACCCAGCGGGGGCCGGTGAGCCGAGCGCCGGTCAGCAGGTTGGTCCAGGTGCCCTCGGGGACGTAGAACTCCACCGTGCCGTCGTCGGTGAAGACCGGGGCCACCAGCAGGTCGTCGCCGAGCAGGTACTGGCGGTCCAGGGCCGCCGCGGCGGGGTCGTCCGGGAACTCCAGCACCATCGCGCGCATCACCGGCACGCCGGTGGCGTGCGCCTGCTGCGCCGCGCGCTGCAGATAGGGGGCGAGGCGGTGCTTGAGCAGGGTGAACTCCCGTGTCACGGCCACGGCTTCGTCGCCGTAGTCCCAGGGCACCCGGTAGGACTTGCTGCCGTGCAGTCGGCTGTGCGAGGAGAGCAGCCCGAACTGCACCCAGCGCTTGAACACGGTCGGCGTCGGCGTGCCCTCGAAGCCGCCGATGTCGTGGCTCCAGAAGCCGAAGCCGGACAGGCCCAGGGACAGCCCGCCGCGCAGTGACTCCGCCATGGCGTTGAAGTGGGACTCGCAGTCGCCGCCCCAGTGCACCGGGTACTGCTGCCCGCCCGCCGTGGCCGAACGCGCGAACAGCAGGGCATCGCCCTCTCCGCGGACCTCGCGCAGCAGCTCGAAGACGGCCTGGTTGTAGAGGTGGGTGTAGTAGTTGTGCATCCGCTCCGGATCGGAACCGTCGTGCCAGACGACGTCGGTGGGGACGCGTTCGCCGAAGTCGGTCTTGAAGCAGTCCACGCCCTGGTCCAGGAGCGTGCGCAGCCGGCCGGTGAACCAGTCGCGGGCGGCCGGGTTGGTGAAGTCCACCAGGGCCATGCCCGGTTGCCACAGGTCCCACTGCCAGACGCTGCCGTCCGTGCGGCGCAGCAGGTAGCCGTTGCGCATGCCCTCCTCGAACAGCGGTGACTTCTGCGCGATGTAGGGGTTGATCCAGGCGCTGATGCGCAGCCCCTGCTCCTTGAGCCGGGCCAGCATGCCCTCGGGGTCCGGGAAGGTCTCCGCGTCCCAGTCGAAGTCGCACCACTGGTACTCGCGCATCCAGAAGCAGTCGAAGTGGAAGACGCTGAGCGGGATGCCGCGTTCGGCCATGCCGCCGACGAAGCGGTTGACGGTGGCCTCGTCGTACTCGGTGGTGAACGACGTCGTCAGCCACAGGCCGAGCGCCCACGCGGGCGGCAGCGCGGGACGGCCGGTGAGGGCGGTGTAACGGGTCAGGATCTCCTTGGGGGTCGGGCCGTGGACGACGAAGTACTCGAGGGACTGGTCCTCCACGCTGAACTGGACCTGCCCGACCGCCTCGGAGCCGACCTCGTAGCTGACCTTGCCCGGGTGGTTGACGAAGACGCCGTAGCCGCGATTGGTGAGGTGGAACGGGATGTTCTTGTAGGCCTGCTCGCTGCTGGTGCCGCCGTCGGCCTGCCAGATGTCCACCGTCTGACCGTTCTTGACGAACGGGGTGAAGCGCTCGCCCAGGCCGTAGACGGATTCGCCCACGCCGAGGGCGAGTTGGCCGACCATGTGGTGGCGGCCCTCGGCATCGGTGACGAATCCGGTGCCCCGCTCGCCGGCGTGGGTCAGCACCTGGTCGCCGGAGCGGAACTCCAGCCGCCAGGGCGCGGCGGTGTCCACGCGCAACGTCAGCTCGCCGGAGGACAGTTCGACCACCGAGCCGTCGCGGCGGACCTTGCCCGAGGGTTCGGCGGACGCCCCCGGCAGGGCGAACTCCGGCCCCCGGCGCACCGATCCGGCATGGTGGGTCGCCCGCACACCGATCACCCCCTCGGCGGGGGACCAGCACTCCACGGTCAGCAGGGGGCTGTTGAGCGTGTCGCCGCGGTGCGCGACGTGCTTGACCGGCGCGTAGAGCGTCAGCCGGTCCTCGTCCGCGCGGACGTCGGCGACCTCGGCGGCGTAGCGGGCGGTGCAGCCGGGTCGCATCAGCCAGTAGCCGTCGGTGAACTTCATCGCGGGGGACTCCTCCGGGAAGGGAAGGACGCAGGGTGGGTGGTCAGGCAGGGGACGTCAGCGGTGCACATCAGCGGTGCGCGTCAGGGGCGGTGCGGCGCGAGCAGGTCGGCGCCGAGGAGCACGGGCGGTATCAGGCGGGTGTCGGCGGCTCGGGGGCCCTCGGCCCGGCTGGCCCGGTCGATCGCGCGGACGAGGAGGTCGGTGACCGCCTCGGCCATGTCCAGGACCGGCAGTTCGACCCGGGGGAGCCGTCGCCCCCCGTGCTCCTCGGCGATGCTGCCGACCGGCACGACGCACAGATCCTGGGGCACGCCGAGGCCTGCGGTCGCGGCGGCGGCGAAGACGGTGGCGAGGCCGTCGACGTGCTGGAGGAGCAGAGCGGTCGGCCGGTTCGCCGGGTCGGCCAGGAGCTTCGCGAGGGTACGGCCCAACTCCTCGTTGGCCTGCGGAGGTTCGAGGATGCGGAGGCGGTCCGGGCCGAGCCGGGCTGCGGCGGCGCGCGCCCCCGCCAGGCCGGCGAGGGCGTAGCCCTTCCGGTCCGCGACCTCGGGGGCGGTGCAGGGCACGTAGGCCACGTGGCGGTGCCCCGCGTCGGCCGCGGCGGTGGCGGCCTGCTCGACGGCGGCGGCCCAGTCGAGGTCCGCGAAGGGCGCGGTGGCGGCGGCGGGCGCCTGCGGGTGGGGGGTGCCCAGGAGGGCGTAGGGAAGCCCCAGTTCCTCCAGTGCGGTGACGCGGGGATCGTCCTCGGTGACGGCCATGAGGACGGCCCCGTCCGCCTGCCCGGCGCGGGTCACCCGGCGCAGCCCGCGCAGACCCTCACGCTCCGTCAGCATGAGGACGTCGTAGCCCCGTTCACGGGCGGCGTCGCACAGCTCGATGGCGAACCGCCCGTCCACCGGACGGTAGTCCCGCCCACTGCGCGGCAGCGCGAGCGCCAGCACGTTCGTCCGCGCCCCGCGCAGGGTGCGCGCGCTGGCGCTGGGGTGGTACCCCAGCTCGTCGACGGCCTGCTGGACGGCCTGCCGTGTCTTCTCCGAGATGCGGCGGGAGCCGCTGAGCACGTACGACACGGTGCTCACGGCGACCCCGGCCCGGGCCGCGACGTCCTTGATGGTGACCATGTCGTCGCTCGCACTCCACGCTGTGTCGGTGCCGAATGGTGAATCGTTTCGACTAATCGTTTCGACGGCGAGGTTATCGGGACGCCGAAGGCCGTGTCCAGAGTCCGGGTCGACCGGGTTGACGGGCAGGGTGGCGCCTCCGGGGGCTTCGTCCTCGCCGGGGCAGCGAGCGCGCAGCTCAAGACACAGGGGTACGGCGGCCACCCGATGCGGGTCCGGGTGCACCGCCGGCAGCCTGGCCGGCTGGCCGGGTGGCTGGAGGCGGCCGGGTTCGGTGTCGAGGCGTGGACGAGGGTGGCCTCGGCGGAGAGTCGGCAGGGGGCGATGCTGTTCGCGCGGCGGGGAGTTGACGCCCCGTGAGGGCCGGGCCTCAGCCGCCCCAGACGCGCTCGGCGTAGGCCAGGAAGTTGCCGCCGAGGATCTTGGAGATGCGGGTGTCGGACCAGCCGCGGGACTCCAGGAGGCGGGCGAGGGTGCGGAACTGGTCGACGCCGCGCAGGTCCTCGACGAAGGGGAGGGTGTCCGCACGCTCGCCGGCGGCGCCGACGCCCGCGGCCGCGCGGGCGGCGACCTGGGCGGCGAGTTGTTCGCGGTAGGCGTCGAGGTCGTCGATCGCGGTCACCGGGCCGTCCGTGCCGATGCCGACGTGGTCCTCGCCGCAGACGTCGACGGCGTGCACCAGGTGCTCGACCACGTCCGTCGCCCGCGCGTGGCCGGAGAGGGTGAGGAAGGGCATGAAGTAGATGCCGACGAAGCCGCCCCGGTCCGCGACCAGGCGCAGTTCTTCGTCGGTCTTGTTGCGGGGCAGGTCGGCCACGGCCCGGCAGCCGGTGTGGTTGACGGAGACCGGGGCGAGGGACCAGGACGCCGCCTCCAGGCAGGTGCGTTCGCCGCTGTGGGAGAGGTCGACCATCAGCCGCTGCTCGTTGAGCGCGTGCACCAGCTCCCGCCCGAAGGGCGTCAAACCGCGGTTCTCCGGGGCCATCGAGCCGTCCCCGATGTGGTTGGCCTGGTTGTACGTCAACTGCACGACGCGGACCCCGAGTTCGGCGAACTCGCGGACCCGGCCGAGGTCCTCGCCCACCGCCACGGCGTTCTGGAAGCCGTAGATGACGCCGATCCGGCGCTCCGCGTGGGCGCGGCGGATGTCGGCGGCGGTGCGGACGGGCAGCAGGTCCCGTGGGTGGCGGGCGAGGATGGCGTCCCAGGCGCGGATCTCTTCCAGCGTGTACGCGTACGGCGGCTCGTCGCCCATGACGTAGCCGAGGGTGATGTTGACGGCGGTGAGGCCGGAGGCCCGTGCGTCGGCCAGGGCGCGGGCGTCGACGGCGAGTTGCCCGGCGTCCTGCTGCAGGGCGGCGTGGTCCGCGCTCGCCGCGTTGGGGTTCTCCAGCGCGCCGAGGGCGTTGACGACGAGCGGTGCGACGGCGACGGGCGCGGTCATACGGCTGCCTCCTTCCGGGCGGCGGGAACCGGGACGGGGGCGTGGCCCACGACGCCCGCGCCACGCTCGTGCCGGTGGCCGCGCTTGACGGTGAGGCGGATCGAGCGGAGGGCGGCGCCGAGGTCGGTCAGCGGGTCGGCGGCGAGGACCGCCAGGTTGGCGAGCTTGCCCGGCTCGACCGAGCCCATGTCCCGCTCCGCGCCGATGCTCTGGGCTCCGACGAGTGTCGCGCTGCGCAGGACGTCCAGGACGGGGATGCCGCAGCGCTCGGCGAGGAAGACGAGCTCGTCGTGGAGCGGCGGCCACTCCGCGTCGGGGTCAGGGTCGCTGTCGGTGCCGGTGGCCAGGGCGACGCCCTCGCGGTGGGCCTGGGCGGTGAGGGCGGCGGCCATGTCCGCGTTGCGGACGGCGAGCCCGTGCAGGTCGTCGTCGCCCTCCGCCTGCGCGTCCGCGGCGATGCGGGCCCACATGCTCGCGGTGGCGTCCAGGATCGTGCCGCGCCGGCGCATGTCCTGGAACAGGGCGCGCATGAGCGGGTCATCGCCCCCGGTGAAGCGGTCGAAGTCGATGGGCGGCTTGTCCCGATAGCTCGTCAACTCCCGCCGCGCCGCCTCGTGGACGAGCAGCGTGACGTGGGAGACGCTGTCCACCCCGGAGGCGATGACCTGACTGGGCGTGGCCGGGAAGACCGCCGCGTGCGCCCAGACGGGGACGCCCTGGCGGTGCGCCTCGGCGGTGATCGCGGCGACGGTCTCGCCGGGCAGGTTCGCGTAGACCTTGATCGCGGTGGCGAAGGTGCCCCGGGCCAGCGCGACGGCCAGCGGCAGGTCGGTGTCCGGCGCGACCGCCTGCATCCACGGGACGCTGCCCGGGACGACCCCCTGGGAGACCTGCCAGGTGCGCGGGTCGTCGAAGAAGCTCGGCCCGGCCATCAGCGCGGCGTAGTGGAGGTCGGGGGCGGCGATCTCGCCGACCAGCGAGGCGCGGGCGAGGTCGGCGACCTGGCGCAGGTCGTCGGCCATGTCGCGGGTCGCGGTGACGCCGCCGAGCAGGTCGCGGCGGAGCACGGCCTCGGCGACAGGACGGTTGGGCGGGGTGGCCACGTGCTGGTGGGAGTCGATCAGCCCGGGGATCAGCCAGTGCCCGGCCAGGTCCACGACCTCGGCGTCCACGGGGACGGCCGCGGCGGCGTCCGGCGCGACGGCGACGATGCGCTCGCCGTCGACGACGACCGTGGTGGCCGGCCGCGGGGCCGAGCCGGTGCCGTCGATCACGGTGGCGCCGCGGTAGACGGTCACCGTCCCCGCGGCTGCGGGCGCGAACGGCGTCGGCGCTCCTCGGGTCTCAGCAGTCACCCTGGCCCCCCTCCGGCGAACCGTCCCCGCGACGGGTGCCGTGCTCGGTGCTGTTCCTGCGGTCGTTGAACCGGTCGTTGAAAGGGTCGGATAGCCGACTCGCATTTCAACAGTTGAAACAGCCTGTACGTAGTAGGAAACTCTGGCACCATAGCGCAGCCCGCACCAGAAAGGGGAGCCCGTGCCCGCCTCCGCAACCACCGCGGTCGAGAAGGCGCTCGACCTGGCCGAGGCCGTGGCCCGTGCCGCGCGTCCGCCGCGACTCAGCGAGATCGCCGACGCGCTCGGCATGAACCGCGCGACGGCGTACCGGGTCCTGGCGGACCTGGTGAAGCGGGGCTGGGTGCTGCGCCTGGACGACCGCTACCTGCCCGGGCCGGTGCTGCTGCAGCTGGCCGACGTGTCCCGGCGGCGCTCGCTCACCGGCCTGGCCCGTCCGGTGCTGGCGGAACTGTCGGACCGCACCGGCATGATGGCCAACGTTCAGGTCCTCGCGCCCGGTGGCTCGCGGGTGCTGGACGTGGTGCGTCCCGACGCGCTGCGGATGATCAGCGACCTGCGCGGGGAACTGCTGCCGCCGCATCGCTTCGCCGGCCCGCTCGCGCTGGTCGCGGCGCTGCCGGAGGGCGAGCGCGAACCCTACCTGCGGGCGGCCGGGGAGGACGGCGCGGACCCGGACGGGCTGCGGCAGCGGATCGAACGCGCGGTGCGGGACGGGCATGCGGTCCAGCGGGGCCGGGCGGAGGAACTCGTCGGTTCGGCCGCCCGCGTCGTCACCTCCGCCGCGGGCACGCCCGTCTGCGCGCTCGCCCTGGTCGGTCCCGCCCGGGAGTTCACCGGCCCGAGGCTGCGGGAGCTGCTGGCGGAGCTGGAGCGCTGCGCGGCCCGGCTGGGCACCCGGCTCACCGAACTGACGCAGCCTCAGGAGTATCGTGACTGACCTTCCCATTCTCGACGCCGCCGCCACTCGGGCCGCGCTGCAGCCGCTCCCGCTGCTGGACGCCGTCCTCGCCGCGCTGGTCGCGATCGCGGACGGCAGCGTGTCGGCGCCACCGCGTGTCGCCGCCCGCGCGCCCGGCGGGCTGCTGGGCGTCATGCCCGCGCATGTGCCGGGCCTGGGGCTGGCGGCCAAGCTGGTCTCGGTCTTCCACGACCGCGAGCGCCCCGGCCGCACGCGGCACCAGGGTGTGGTGGCGCTCTTCGACGAGCGGACGGGCGAACTGCGCGCCCTGCTCGACGCCGAACCGCTGACCGCGCTGCGCACGGCGGCCTGCGCCACCGCGGCCCTGTCGGCGCTGGCACGGGAGCGGCCGCGGCGAATAGCCGTGGTGGGGACGGGGGTTCAGGCCGCCGCCCAGCTGACGCTGCTGGGCGCGCTGGACCTGGACGCGGAGGTGGTGGTCGGCGGCCGCGACGCCGAGCGGGCGGCGGAGACGGCCCGCCTGCTGCCCGGCGCGGTCGCAGCCCCGGTGCGCGAGGCGGTGCGCGGGGCGGATGCGGTGCTGTGCTGTACGGCGGCCCGGACGCCCGTGGTCGATCCCGACTGGCTGGCGCCTGGGGTGCACCTCAGTTCGGTGGGTGGGTCGGACGGCTGGGAGCTGCACCCGGAAGCCGTCGCCCGGGGGAGTCTCTTCGCGGAGTGGGCGGGGGCGGCTTCCGCTGAACCGCCCGCCGGGGCACTCGAGTTGCAGGGCGTG
The DNA here is from genome assembly GCF_042658505.1 of Streptacidiphilus monticola. Taxonomy (NCBI): domain Bacteria; kingdom Bacillati; phylum Actinomycetota; class Actinomycetes; order Kitasatosporales; family Streptomycetaceae; genus Streptacidiphilus; species Streptacidiphilus monticola. The sequence continues at coordinate 9,340 of NZ_JBHSQJ010000066.1, forward strand.
CCGGCGGAGCGGGTGACCCTGCTCGGGGACGTCCTCGCCGGGCGCCGACCGGGACGTCGGGAGGAGCGGGAGACGACGGTCTTCAAGTCCACCGGCCACGCCGCGCTGGACGTGGCCGCGGCCTCCGTTGCCTGGCGGACCCTCCACGCCTGAGGCCGCGGGCCCGGGGGCACGGCCACGCTCGCGGCGCCGGCGGTTCCCCACGCGCATCGGCGTGGCGTGCGCCCGCGCGCTGAGCGACCGCTTCGCGGCGCTCGGCGCTGCGCGCGCCGGGCGTGCCCTGAGCCTTCGCTCGGAGCGGCTGCTTCGCGGCGCTCCGGTCCCACCGGGGGTGGAGTTCGGCGGGACCCGAGCGCCGGGGCGGTAGCTGACGAGGTGTCAGGAGGGCAGGGCGTAGGCGCCCGCGGCGATGTCCTCGAGCAGCGTCGGGCCGGTGGGAGTCCAGCCGAGCAGTTCCTGGGTACGCGCGCTGGAGGCGACGATGTCCATCTGGAAGAAGCGACCGAGCCAGCCGAAGTGCGCGTCGACGTCCTCAGGCGCGACGGACACGGTGGGCAGGCCGAGGAAGTCGCCGAGGGCGGCGGCGATGTCGCGGGAGGGGATGCCCTCCTCGGCCACCGCGTGGACGCGGGAGCCGGCCGGGGCCTGCTCCAGGGCGAGGCGGACCATCCGCGCCGCGTCCGAGCGGTGCACCGCGGCCCAGCGGCTGGACCCGTCGCCGACGTAGCCGACGGCGCCCTGCTCCTGGCCGATCTGCGCGAGCCGGGCGGTGAAGCCGTGGTCGCCCACGCCGTGGACGGTCGGGGCGAAGCGCAGCGCGACCGGCCGGACGCCGCGGTCGGCGTAGGACAGCGCCAGGTTCTCGCTGCCGCCGCGCATGGAGTCGGAGCCGTGGAACGGGGAGGGGTCGTCCTCGGTGAGCGGACGCCCGGTGACCCCGGAGGCGAGACCGGAGGCGACCAGGAGGGGGCGGCCGGTGCCCTCCAGTTCGTCCAGCATCCGCTGGACGGCGGCGTGTTCGGTCTGGCCGGCCGCCGCGTAGTTGGCGAAGTCGTGCTTGAAGGCCAGGTGGACGACGCCGTCCGTGGCGGCGGCAGCCGCGGCGAGGCCGTCCGGGTCGTCCAGGTCGCCCCGGTGGGGCTTGGCGCCCTTGGCCGCGAGGGCGGCGGCGGCCGCGTCGGTGCGGGCGAGGCCCACGACCTCGTGTCCGTGGGCGAGCAGTTCGTCGGTGACGGCGGAGCCGATCCAGCCGGAAGCGCCGGTGACGAAGACGCGCATGGCGGGGTTTCCCTTCGTGCAGGCATGTCAGTGACTGACATCAACTGTAGCTCACGATGTCAGTCGCTGTCATCAGGACTCGGTCAGGCTAAACTCCGGGGCATGGGACGCTGGCAGCCGGACGCGCGGGGGAGGATGTTCCGCGCCGCGATGGAACTCTTCGCCGAGCGCGGGTTCGACGAGACCACCGCCGGGGACATCGCCGAGCGGGCCGGGGTGACCGAGCGGACCTTCTTCCGCCACTTCAGCGACAAGCGCGAGGTCCTCTTCGACGGCGCCGCCAGGCTCGAGCAGACGGTGCGTGAGGCGATCCTGGCCGCCCCGGAGGGCTGCGCCGCGCTGGACGCGGCGCTGGCCGGACTGCGCGCGGCCGCGGACCAGTTGGGGGAGCGCGGAGAACTGGCCGTGCACCGCTCGCGGATCATCGCGGCCCACCCCAGCCTGCAGGAGCGCGAGCTGCTCAAGCTGGCGGCTCTCACCGACACCACGAGCGCGGCGCTGCGCGAACGCGGCGTCGCCGAACCCGAGGCGAGCCTGGCTGCCCACAGCGCGGTGACGGTCTTTCACGTCACCTTCGTCCGCTGGGTGTCGGAGCAGGCGACCGGCGACATCGACGCCTGCTTCACGGAGACGGCGGCGGCCCTGCGCGCGCTGGCGTAGCGGCGCAACGCAGGGGGTCTGTTCAGGGCTGGTGGCGCTGCAGGGACCGCACGGCGGTGTCCCAGTCGACCTCGAAGGCCTGCGACTCGGTGCCGAAGGGCACCAACTGCCCCGTCGCGTGCACGAATTCCGCCAGCGCGAGGGAGGGGGCACGGAGCCGGGTGGTGCCCTCGACGCCGCGCAGCTCTACCACCGTGCCACGGGACGTGGGCCAGACGCGGACGTCGCCCTCGCCCGCCGGCAGGTACAGCCCGTCGCGGAGCAGGTCGCGGGCGAAGCGCCACAGCGCGCCCGAGTTGCCGGTCGCCACGGGAGCCGCGAAGTGGGCGACGACCTCGAAGGGCGAACTCACGTGATAGCGCAGGCTCATCCACCCCCACGCCCCGCCGACCGTCTGGAACTCCACCAGCCGTTTCACTCTGCCTGCCATCCGCCGCTCCCCGTCCACCCGTGTGTGCGCTCCCCACTACCGTGCCCGCGAAACGGCGTCACTCCGCAAGATCGACCGAACTGCTGACAGGACGGACCGGTTCGCGGTAAGGGCGCCGCGGCGGCGGCGCGGCGCGGCGCGAGGCCGGGTCAGTGCGGCCCGGGTCTGCCCGGGCGGGGCGTCGCGGGATAACCTGCTGGGACGATCACCAGCGGAGGACGACGACGATGACGCAGCAGACCCCGAAGCACCCGGGTAGGCCCGCGGGGGCGCGCGTCAACGCGCGCGGTTTGACCGAGCGTCAGGAGGCGGTGCTGGCCGCGGTCGCGTCCTTCGTCCGTGCGCACGGCTATCCGCCGTCGATGCGGGACATCGGGGCGGCGGTCGGCCTGACGTCCACCAGTTCGGTGTCGCACCAGGTCAACCGGCTGGAGCGGCTGGGCTTCCTGGCCAAGGACCCGAACCGGCCGCGCTCCTACGCGCTGGTCGCGCAGGAGCCCGCCGCCTCCCCGGCCGGGGACCGCGATCCGGGGCCCGCCGTCACCGCGCCGCTGCTGGGGCAGATCGCGGCGGGGGCGCCCATCACGGCGGAGCAGGACGTCGAGGACGTGTTCACGCTCCCGCCCCAACTGGTCGGCGCCCACGACCCGGAGGAGCTGTTCGTGCTCAAGGTCCGGGGCGACTCGATGGCCGGGCCCGGCCGCATCCTCGACGGCGACCTGGTCGTGGTCCGCCATCAGCAGGCCGCGGACGAGGGGGACGTGATCGCCGCGCTGCTGGAGGACGAGGCGACCGTCAAGCGGCTCAAGCGCAAGGACGGCCGGGTGTGGCTGATGCCGGACAACCCCGCCTACGACCCCATCCCGGGCGACCACGCCACCGTCCTGGGCCGCGTCGTGGCCGTCATGCGAGGGCTCTGAGCCCCGGACCGGCTCACGGACCCTGCCCGGAAACCGGGTTAGCCCGGCCTCGCCCACCGAGTTGGAGCCGGTCGTTCCACCAGGACCGTCAGCGGCGCGGCCTGGGCCGCGCCTGGCCGCAGCACCGCATGCTGCGGGCACGGGTGGCCAGAGGCGAGGAGATGTCGTCGCCTGCCTGGGGGCGGCGTCCGCCCGGCGGCCCGGGGACCTCTGTCCCGGCATGGACTTCGGGCAGTTCACGCGCGCGGTGCCGTACCTCAGGACGGTCGGCTGAGCATCAGGCCGCGGGACCCGAGCACCGTGGCCGGTGCGGTCCCGCGGCCTGACGGGGGGTCAGGGCGTCAGCCACGCTGCCCTACAGCCCTGCCGCGATCAGATCGAGGGTGTCCACGACGCGGTTGGAGAAGCCCCACTCGTTGTCGTACCAGGCCACGACCTTGATGTGGCGGCCGTCCACGCGGGTCAGCGCCGAGTCGAAGATCGAGGAGGCGGGGTTGCCGGTGATGTCGGCGGACACCAGCGGGTCCTCCGAGTACTCCAGGATGCCCGCCAACGGGCCCTCCGCCGCTGCCCGGTAGGCCGCCAGCACGTCCTCACGAGTGACGTCGCGCGCGACGGTGGTGTTGAGCTCGACGATCGAGCCCACCGGCACCGGCACCCGGATCGAGTCGCCGGACAGCTTCCCGTCCAGCCCGGGCAGCACCAGGCCGATCGCCTTGGCGGCCCCCGTCGTCGTCGGCACGATGTTGACGGCCGCGGCACGCGCCCGGCGGGCGTCGCGGTGCGGGCCGTCCTGCAGGTTCTGCTCCTGCGTGTAGGCGTGCACCGTGGTCATGAAGCCGTGCTCGATCCCGGCCAGGTCGTCGAGCACCGAGGCCAGCGGCGCGAGGGCGTTGGTGGTGCAGGAGGCGTTGGAGACGACCGTGTGGGCGGCCGGGTCGTAGGCGCCGGTGTTCACGCCGTAGGCGAGGGTGACGTCCGCGCCGTCGGAGGGCGCGCTGACGAGGACCTTCTTCGCGCCGGCGGTCAGGTGGGCCCGCGCGGCGGAGGCGGCGGTGAAGCGTCCGGTGGCCTCCAGGACGATGTCGACGTCCAGTTCGGCCCACGGCAGGGCGGCCGGCTCGCGCTCGGCGAGGACCTTGATCCGTCGGCCGTCGACGACGAGGGTGTCCCCGTCCACGGTGACCGGGCGGCCCAGTCGTCCGGCGGTGGTGTCGTAGGCCAGCAGCCGTGCCAGGGTGGCGGGTTCGGTCAGGTCGTTGACGGCGACGACCTCCAGCTTGCTGTCGCGCTCCAGCAGCGCGCGGAGCACGTTGCGCCCGATGCGGCCGAACCCGTTGACGGCGATGCGAGTCATCAGTGGTTGTCCTTCCTGGTGTCCCTTCGCGTCCCACACTCGCTCAGCGCCGAGGCCGGTGGCAGTGGCGCGAGTGCCATGGTTCGCAAGGATCACGCCAGGGGCGATTCGGCAGCCGGTCGGCGGAGCGGTGCTAATTGCCGCGGGTGAAGGTGCGCCGGTACTCGCTCGGCGTCGTCCCGAGGATGCGCTGGAAGTGCAGGCGGAGGTTCGCGCCGGTGCCCAGGCCGACGTCGGCCGCGATCTGCTCCACCCCGCGCTCCGAGCGTTCGAGCAACTCCCGTGCCAGGTCCACCCGGGCGCGCATGACCCACTGCATCGGGGTGTAGCCGGTGTCCTCCACGAAGCGGCGGGAGAACGTGCGTGGGGACACCGCGGCGTGCCGGGCCAGCATCTCCAGCGTCAGCGGCTCGCCGAGGCGGTGCAGGGCCCACTCGCGGGTCGCGGCGAAGCGTTCGCTCACCGGCTCCGGCACGCTGCGCGGCACGTACTGCGCCTGACCGCCGCTGCGGTAGGGTGCGGCGACCAGCCGCCGGGCCGCGTGGTTGGCGGCGGCCACGCCGAGGTCGCGGCGCAGCACGTGCAGGCACAGGTCGATGCCGGAGGCCGCGCCGGCGGAGGTGAGCAGGGTGCCCTCGTCCACGAAGAGCACGTTCTCGTCCACCCGTACCCGGGGGAACTTGACGGCCAGGGCGCGGGTGTAGTGCCAGTGCGTGGTGGCGCGGCGGCCGTCGAGGAGGCCGGTCGCGGCGAGCGCGAACGCGCCCGTGGAGATCGCGGCGAGGCGCGCTCCGCGCTCGTGCGCGGCGACCAGCGCCGCGACCACGGCCTGCGGCGGGTCCTCGCGGTCCGGGAAGCGGTAGCCGGGGACGAAGACGACGTCGGCCCAGCCGAGCGCCTCCAGACCATGGGCGACGTGGTAGGAGAGGCCGTCGCCGCCCGTCACCAGTCCGGGCTCGGCGCCGCACACCCGCACCTCGTAGGGCATGCTCGCGCGCGTCGTGAACACCTGGGCGGGGATGCCGACGTCGAGCGGCTTGGCTCCCTCCAGGACGAGCACGGCGACGCGGTGGAGACGCGGGGTGTGCGCTGCGGGCATGGCGCCAGCTTAGGCAGCGGGCCGGCCGGTGCGGGGTCGGTGGCGCGGGCCGGTGGGTGCGGGGTCAGTGGCGCGGGCCGGTGGGTGCGGGGCCGGTGGCGCGGGCCGGTGGGTGCGGGGTCAGTGGCGCGGGCCGGTGGGTGCGGGGCCGGTGGGTGCGGCGACGCTCAGCCGGCGCACCCACCGGGTTCGCCTCAGCGGCCGAGGCTGAGCAGGGCGAAGACGCCGCCGACCACCGGGCGGGCCAGGAAGCCGTTCTGACGGTTCGTCACGGTGTCGTACCAGTCGGTGAAGGGGACCCGGGACGGGGTGGTGTGCGCGAAGGCGTAGAGGGAGTCGACGAGGTACCCGCTGACGGGCCGGCCGCGCAGCCAGGCGGCGGTCCACATCTCCCAGTCGGCCTTGGTGTAGGCGTGGCGGACGTCGAGCGGAACACCGTAGGGGTTGACCTGGCCGAGGTACCAGGCGGCCTCCTCGGCCGCCACGGTGTCCGGGACCAGGCCCAGGCCCAGCAGCGCGTCCGGGTAGCCGTTGTACTTCAGGCTCCAGGTGCCCGGCTGGTCGTAGGCCAGCTTCAGGTGGTCCGGCGTGTCGTCCTGGGCCTTCGCGGCCCACTGGGTGCTGTAGTCCCGGGAGACGGCCTGGTAGTGGGCGGCGTCCGCCGACCGGCCCGCCAGGTCCGCGAGCCTGCCCATGGCGCCGACGGCGAGGATGCCCTTGAGCGCGAGGTTGGCGCTGTGCCCGATGAAGCCGGTGAAGTCGTCGGTCTGGTTCTGGAAGCCGGGGTCGAGGGTGTTGTCGACCAGGTAGTCGGCCCACTGCTTGAGGATCGCGTAGTGCGCGGCGGCGAACGCGGCGGCGTTGCCGGCGCTGGTGCGCGCGGCGTAGGCGGCGCTCATCAGCAGCATGTTGGCGGACTCCTCGATCGGCATGTCCTCCTCGTTGCCGTCGTTGTGCCCGCCCGCGTTGGGGTAACTGGAGCCGAGGTCGTGCTCGGCGAAGGCCTTGGGCCAGCCGCCGCGCTCGGCGTAGTCGAGCAGCGGCGCCAGCAGCAGGCCGAGGTACTCCGGGTCGGTGTAGAGGAAGACCGGCATCGCGGGATAGGTGACGTCCACGGTGGACACGTTGCCGTCGCTGGAGATCTCCTTGAGGAAGGCCCACGGCTTGCCGTCGCGACTGACCAGTTCGGTGCCGGCGTAGGCCTGGCGCAGCGAAAGCGCGCACAGCGCCGCGTACTTGGCGCCGCCGGCGGCGGTGGCCTCGCGGCGGATCCGGCCGTCCAGACGGGCCGTGCGCCCGGCCGCCGCGTCGGCGTCCGCGTGGAAGAAGGCGACCATGTCCTGCCAGCCGGACCAGTAGGACTTCCACAGGGGAGGCAGCGGCGCGCCGAGGTAGCTGACGGCCGGCTCGCGCACGTGGCCGACCGAAAGCACGGCGGAGCGGGGGGAGTTGCGGACCGTGCCGAGGTCGAAGTGGAAGGCGAAGACCGGCCAGTCGCGGCTGATGGGGCGCGGCTGGTCGGGATCGGCGCTGTTGCCGAGCCTGCCGTCGGCGAGGGCGGCCGCGCGCACGGCGGTGTCGGAGCCGATCTGCCAGGTGAGCCCGGAGGTGCTGGTGGCGTTCCAGACGACGGTGCCCCAACTGGCCATGTCGCCGTTCTCGGCCAGTTCGCGGGGCGTGGCGGGGGTGAAGCTGAGCGAGGTCACCGACGCGCCGGAGCCGGACAGTTGCTGCTGGGCCCAGCGGATGGGCGTGCCGGAGTCGCCGTGCGCCCACTCACCGGAGATGTCGAGGTAGAGCCGGACCTGGTGGGGCCGCCCGTCCGCGCTGCGGACGTCCGCGGTCAGGTAGGACAGCGGCACCGACAGGCGGCGCAGGTCGCCGGGTTCGACGGGGGAGAGGAAGGTGAGGGTCAACTCGACGCCGCCGGCCTCGAAGAGGAACTGCGAGCGGGTGGCGGTCAGCGTGAGCCGGCGCTGCGTCATGCCGCGCAGGACGTGGCCGGGGATGTTCGGGGCGCCCATGAAGAGGTAGGCGACGCCGTCGACCTGGGCGACGCCGGTCATCGCGGTGGTGCGGCCGGTCCAGAAGGTGGGCCAGGTACCGGCCATGTTGTCGGCGGGGAGCCAGGTGCTCAGGTAGGGGGAGCGGACCGCCAGGGGCGTCGCCGGGGGCCGGATCGGGTCGAAGGCGCCGGGCGCGGCGTCGCCTGCCGGCTGAGCCGCCGCGTCCGGCCCGGTGACCGCGGCCGGGTCGGCGGAGCCGGCCGGTTCCGCGGCCCGGGCCAGGCCGGGCGGGAGCACGGCGAGCCCTGCCGCGCCCAGTCCGGCGGCCCCGGACCAGCGGATGAGCCCGCGACGGGTGTACTGACGGTCGGTCATGCGTTCCTCCAGGACTGCTCGTCGAGCAGGGGTGGCAGGGGGAATGGGGAGCGGGGAATCGCCCTGCGGCACGAGGCGGGCGGAACTCGGCCTCACCGGATGACAACGTTGGAAATCCGGGGCAGCAAGAATGACAGCACGGAGCAACGTCCGTGTCCAGCCCCCGGGTCAACTCGGGTACGGGCAAGGCCGACTCGGACCGATCGACCGGCGGCGTGGCAGCAAGGTCCGGCTCCACCTGCGGATTTGAGGCGACGAACGGGGGGAATGAGGCGGGATAACGCCGCGAGGGCGGTCCCGTCGGCGCTGCGGAACTTGCCTGGGTGCGCCGTCTTCTGATGCACCGTCGGAAAGTTGGGTGCATGAGTCTTGACAGGGACTCGGCTGATGACCCACTGTCCCTTACATCGTTGGAAATTCCCCACCCGCTCCTTTCCCAAGGATGTGATCGGCGCATGAACGCCTCCACCCGGGCCAGGTCCGCAGCGGCAGCGGTGCTCTCGGCGACGCTCTGCCTGGCCGTGGCCGCATGCACCAACTCCGGTTCCACCGCCACCGCTTCGGGATCCGGCGACCCCTCGGTGAACAGCAGTGCGGCCGCCCAGCAGGTCGTCTCGCCCTCCGCCGCCCCCACCGCGCCGGGCTGCACCTACCAGGGCTACGCCGGCGGCGTGCCGCAGCTCGACATAGCCGACGGCAAGACCGTCGTCGGCTTCTCCCAGTCCGAGTCCACCAGCAACCCGTTCCGCGCCACCGAGACCAAGAGCATCGAGGACGAGGCCAAGCGGCTCGGCGTCAAGCTCATCGAGCGCAATGCCAACGCCGACGTCAACGCGCAGAACTCGCAGATCGAGGACATGATCGCGCAGGGCGCCAAGGTGCTGATCGTGGCACCGGAGAACTCCGACGGCCTGGGCCCCGCGCTCGCCCAGGCGAAGGCCAAGAAGATCCCGGTGCTGACCATCGACCGGACCGTGACCGGCACCGCCTGCCAGGACTTCATCGCCTTCATCGGCTCCAACTTCTACGGCCAGGCCCAGATCGCCGCCGACGACCTGGCCGGCGCGACCAACGGGACCGCCCACGTCGCGATCCTCCAGGGCACGCCGGGCAACAACGTCTCGGCCGACCGGACCAAGGGCTTCACCGATCAACTCGCCGCCAAGTACCCGAAGATGACGGTCGTCGCCTCGCAGACCGGCAACTTCGACCAGACCGACGGCCAGAAGGTGACGGAGCAGCTGCTCCAGGCCCATCCGGACATCAACGCCGTGTACGCGGAGAACGACGCGATGGCGCTCGGCGCGATCCAGGCCATCCGCTCGGCCGGGAAGACGCCGGGCAAGGATGTCAAGATCGTCTCCATCGACGGCATCCAGCAGGCCGTCCAGGACGTGGCCGCAGGCCAGTTGGTAGCGGACATCGAGACCAACCCGCGGTTCGGGCCGCTCGCGTTCCAGTCGCTCAAGGACTTCTTCGGCACCACCGGCGTCCAGCCCAAGGTGATCATCAAGGACGGCCACTTCACCAGCGCCAACGCGCAGCAGGCGCTGGCGAGCGGCCTCGTCTACTGACCCGGCCGCGGGTCCGGCGGTGCGCCGCTTCGCGGGCGGCGCACCGCCGGACCGACACCGGTCGTGCAATCGGCAGGAGTCCGGAGGAGGACAACGTGGCGGTCCAGCAGGACCCCGGCCCCGCACCCGTCCTGGAGGTCGTGGGGGTCGGCAAGAGCTTCGCGGGCGTGCACGCCCTGCGCGGGGTGGACTTCACCCTGCGCCCGGGCGAGGTGCACGCCCTGATCGGCGAGAACGGCGCGGGGAAGTCCACGCTCATCAAGGTGGTCACCGGCGTCCACCGGCCGGACGCCGGCCGGGTCCGGTTCGCCGGCCAGGACCGGGAGTTCCGCAATCCGCTGGACGCCCAGAGCGCCGGGATCTCCACGATCTACCAGGAGGTCAACCTCATCCCGATGATGTCGGTCGCGCGCAACCTGTACCTCGGGCGCGAGCCGCGCCGTTTCGGGCTGACCGACGTGCGCCGGATGAACCGTCAGGCCGCCGAGCAGCTGCGCCGGTTCGGCGTCGAGGTCGACGTCACCCGGCCGCTGCGGACGCTGGGCCTGGGGGCGCAGCAGATGGTCGCCCTGGCCCGGGCGGTGCAGACGGAGGCCCGGGTCGTGATCATGGACGAGCCCACCTCCTCCCTCGAACCCCGCGAGGTGGAGACCCTGTTCGCGGTCATCCGCTCGCTGCGTGCCCACGGCATCGCCGTCGTCTACGTCAGCCACCGCCTCGACGAGCTGTACGCCGTCTGCGACCGGGTCACCGTCATGCGCGACGGCGCGGTCGTGCACACCGGCGAGATGGCGGCCCTCGACCGGCTGAAGCTGATCTCGCTGATGCTGGGCCGCGACCTAGCCGCCGTGCGGGAGAAGGGCGCGACCGCCTTCGACGCCGAGCGCCGTGGCGACGCGGACGCCGAACCGGTGCTCCGCGCGCGCGGACTGAGCGTGCGGCACCGGCTGCACGGCGTCGACCTGGACCTGCACGCCGGTGAAGTCGTGGGCCTGGGCGGGCTGTTGGGTGCCGGGCGGAGCGAGACCGCGAAGGCCGTCGTCGGCGCGCTCGCCACCGACGCGGGCAGCGTCGAGGTGGACGGCAGGCCACTGCGCCGGCCCAGCCCGGCCGCCGCCATGCGCGCCGGGGTCGTGCTGCTGCCCGAGGACCGCAAGGCCGAGGGCATCATCCCGAACCTGTCGGTGCGGGAGAACATCGTGCTCGCCGCCCAACCGCGGCTGTCCCGGGCCGGGGTGGTGTCCCGGGCGAAGCAGGACCAGGTGGTGCGCTTCTTCATGGAGCGGCTGCGGATCAAGGCGTCGAGCCCCGAGCAGAAGGTCAGCGACCTGTCCGGCGGCAACCAGCAGAAGGTGCTGCTCGCCCGCTGGCTGTGCCTGGAGCCCCGGGTGCTGCTGCTGGACGAGCCGACACGGGGCATCGACGTGGGTGCCAAGGCCGAAGTGCAGGCCCTCATAGAGGAGTTGGCCGCAGAAGGTCTCGGCGTCCTGCTGATCTCGTCCGAGCTGGAGGAACTGCTGGAGGGCTCCGACCGGATCGTCGTGCTCAAGGACGGGCGCGTCGTCGGAGAACTCGGTCACGGCCGGCTGACCGAGGAGGCGCTGCTCGACGCCCTGGCCCAGGCCCCGGACGGGGAGCACCCCGAGGACCACGACAAGGAGTCCGCATGACCACCCTCACCTGGGCCGGGGCGGTCCGGGACCGCGACCGGCTGCGCAGACTGCTCCAGGACTACGGCGTCTACGCCGCGTCCGCCGTCCTCTTCCTGGTCGCCGTGGCCCTGGACACCGGCTTCCTGTCCACCGCGAACGTCCGCATCCAGCTGTTCCAGGTCGCCCCCACGCTGCTGGTGGCGCTGGGCATGGCGCTGGTGATCGGCACCGAGGGCGTCGACCTGTCGGTGGGCGCGGTGATCGCCCTCGCCGCGGCCGTCGTGCCGCTCTACCTCGGCTACGGCCTGCCGGTCGCGCTGCTGATCGCCCTGGTGCTGGGGGCGGCCTCGGGGGCGGTGGGCGGCGCCATGGTGGCCTTCACCCGGGTCCAGCCGATCGTGGCCACCCTGTCCCTGATGATCGGCGTCCGGGGCCTGGCGGAGCTGGTCAACGGCAACTCCGCCAAGCCCGTCACTGACGCCGCCCTGCTCTCGCTCGGCGGCGACAGCGTGGCCGGGATGCCGGTCATGGCCTGGCTCGCCGCGGCCTGCGCGGTCGTGGTCGGCTTCACCGTGCACCGCACCACCTTCGGCCGCCGGCTCGTGGCCATCGGCGACAACCGGCAGGCCAGCCGTCTGTCCGGCCTGCCGGTGCGCCGGGTGCTGCTCACCGTCTACATCGTCTCCGGGATCCTCGCCGCCCTCGCCGGGGTGCTGATCGTCGGCCACGGCGCCGAGGCCGACCCCGCCAACCAGGGCCTGAACATGGAGCTCAACGCCATCACCGCCGTCGTGGTCGGCGGCACCCCGCTGAGCGGCGGCCGGGTCCGCGTCCTCGGCACCGTGGCGGGGGCGGTGTTCATGCAGCTGACCACCGCCGTGCTGACCCAGCACAACGTGCCCGCGTCGTACACCCAGATCGTGGAGGCGGCGGTCATCTGCTGCGCCGTCTACGCCTCGCAGGAGCGTGGTACCCGATGAGCCCGACCGTCCTCCCGCCCGCCGCGCCGACCTCCGGTCCGGCCGCCCGCGCAGCGCAGCGGAACACCCAAGTCCCTTGGCGCGAACGGCTCGCGGCCCAGGTCCAGCGGCGGGGCGCGACCGCCGTGCTGGTCCTGCTCGTCGCGGTCGCGTCCGCCGGCTCGGCGACGTTCCCCACCTGGTCCAACATCAGCGGCATCCTCGGCAGCAACGCCTTCGTCTGGCTGCTCGCCCTCGGCATGACGTTCGTGATCATCACCGGCGGCATCGACCTGTCCGTCGGTTCGATGTACGCGCTCGGCGGCGTGCTCGCGGCGTACGGCGCGCAGACCGGCGGGACCTGGCTCGCCCTCCTGCTGCCGCTCGCCGTCGGCGCGGCCTGGGGGACGGTGCAGGGCCTGCTGATCGCCCGCGCCCGGATGGCCCCGTTCATCGTCACCCTGGCCGGGCTGCTCGGGGCCCGCGGACTGCTCCAGGCCGTCACCCACGAGGGCGCCACCACCTACCTGGTCCCGGCCGGGAGCTGGTTCCGCCACCTGGGGGCCGGCGTGTGGACCCCGGTCCTGCTGGTGGCCGCGCTCTTCGCGCTCGGCGGACTGCTGCTCACCCGCACCCGGTTCGGCGCCACGCTCACCGCCCTGGGCGGCAGCGAGAACGCGGCCCTGCTGATGGGGCTGCCGGTGGCCCGCGCCAAGGTCCTCGTCTACCTGCTGTCCGGCACGCTGGCCGCGGCAGCGGGCGCGCTCGGCAGCGCCCGACTGGGCTCCGGGGTCACCACCATCGGCGTCGGCTACGAGCTCACCGCCATCTCGGCCGTCGTCATCGGCGGCACCCTGCTCACCGGCGGCAGCGGCTCCGTCGGCGGCACCGTCAGCGGCGTGCTGCTGCTCGCCGTCATCCACAACCTGATCGACCACTCCTTCTCCCAGTACGGCTCCGCGTTCACCGACACCGTCAACGGCGCGTTCCTGGCCGTGGTGGTCCTGCTGCAGACGCTGCTCAGCAGAACCCAGCAGCTGAACTGACCACCGAAAGGTCCGAGAACCCGACCAGCAGGAAAGAGTGCCGTGGGCGTCAGCCTCAAGGACGTCGCGCTCCGTGCGGGCGTGTCCGTCAAGACCGTCTCCAACGTGGTCAACGACTTCCCGCACGTCGCCCCCGGGACCCGGGCGCGGGTCCAGGAGGCGATCGACGCGCTGGGCTACCGGCCCAACCTGACCGCGCGTCACCTGCGGCGCGGCCGGACCGGGATCATCGCGCTGGCCGTCCCCGAGCTCGGCAACCCGTACTTCGCCGAGCTCGCCGGGGCGGTCATCGACGCCGCCGCCGCGCACGAGCAGACCGTGCTGCTCGACCACACCGCGGGACTGCGCGACAAGGAGGCGCTGGTCTCGCGCGGCTTCCGGGGGCACCTGATCGACGGGCTCATCCTCAGCCCCATCCAGCTGGAGGCCGAGGACCTGACCACCCGTCAGGAAGGGCCGCCACTCGTCTTGCTGGGCGAGCGCGAGTACGACGCCCCCTACGACCACATCGCCATCGACAACGTCGCCGCCGCCCGCACGGCGGTGCGGCACCTGCTGGACCTGGGCCGACGGCGCATCGCGTTCCTCGGCGCCCGGGAGGAGAGCGCCCGCCAGCCCGCCCACCTGCGGCTGCGCGGGTGGCGTGAGGAGATCCTGGCGTCCGGCGGCACACCGGACGAGTCGCTGGTCGCGGCGACGTCGGGGTACGACCGGCGCGACGGCGCGGTGGCCATGCGCGCCCTGCTCGACCTGGGCCGGCGGCCGGACGCGGTCTTCGCCTACAACGACGTCGTCGCCCTCGGCGCGATGCGGGTGCTGACCGAACGCGGCCTGCGCGTTCCGGAGGACGTCGCGGTCGTCGGCTTCGACGACATCGAGGAGGGCCGGTACGCCACGGTGTCCCTGACGACGGTCGCGCCGGACAAGTCCGCCATCGCCCGGCTCGCCGTGGACTGCCTGGTCGAGCGGATCGCGGCCCAGGACGGCGACGCGGCCCCGCCCGCCCGCCGGCTCCGGCCCGGCCATCGCCTGGTGGTCCGGGAGTCCACCGCGGGCCGGCCGGCGGACACGGCGGAGGACCCGGCGCGCCCGCCACCGCCGAGCGTCGCCCGCGCGCAACCCGGTCCGGGCGGACCCTGACGCCCGCCCTGCCCCCGCGCGGCCGGGTAGTGCCCGTGCCAGCCGTGCTCTGCGCTGTTGCTGGGCGGTGCCTGCGGCCGCCCCCCGGCGCTGCCGGGCAGTGCCCGGGCCCGCCTTGCCCTGCGCTGTCGCTGGGCGGTGGCCGGGCCCGCCTTGCCCTGCGCTGTTGCTGGGCGGTGCCTGCGGCCGCCCCCCGGCGCTGCCGGGCAGTGCCCGGGCCCGCCTTGCCCTGCGCTGTCGCTGGGCGGTGGCCGGGCCCGCCTTGCCCTGCGCTGTTGCTGGGCGGTGCCTGCGGCCGCCCCCCGGCGCTGCCGGGCAGTGCCCGGGCCCGCCTTGCCCTGCGCTGTCGCTGGGCGGTGGCCGGGCCCGCCTTGCCCTGCGCTGTTGCTGGGCGGTGCCTGCGGCCGCCCCCCGGCGCTGCCGGGCGGTGGCCGGGCCGGCCTTGCCCTGCGCTGTCGCTGGGCGGTGGCCGGGGCCGCCCTGCCCTGCGCTGTCGCTGGGCGGTGGCCGGGCCCGCCCTGCCCTGCGCTGTCGCTGGGGGCCTGGGCGCACCTTCTGTGGTGCTGTCGGGCGGTGCCTGGGCACGTCCTGACCGCGCGGCCGGCGGTGCCCGTGCACGTTCTGACCGGTGGTCAACCCCCCTGCCCGCACTGAGAGTTCGAGGTGACCATGCCGACCGCGTCCCACCCGTCCCTGACCCGTGCCCCCTTCGGCCGCACCCCCGACAGCATCCCCGTCGAGCTGTGGACCCTCGACAGCGGCACCGGGCTGCGGGCGCAGGTCCTCAGCTACGGCGGCATCCTGCACCGCCTGGAGGTCCCCGACCGGGACGGGCGGCCGGACACGGTGGTGCTGGGCCTGCCGACCGCCGAGGACTACGCCGCCCAGGGCGCCTACCTGGGCGCGCTGGTGGGCCGCTACGCCAACCGCATCGCCGGCGGCGCCTTCCGGCTGGACGGCCGGACCCACCGCATCCCCGCCCAGGACCGTGGCCACGCCCTGCACGGCGGCCCCGACGGCTTCCACCGCCGCCACTGGAGCGTCCGCCCGGGACCGGTGACCGCGGACGCGGCCGGTCTGCTCCTCCGCCTGCGCAGCCCCGACGGCGACATGGGCTTCCCCGGAACGCTCGACGTCCAGGCCGGCTACACACTTCGTCAGGACGGCGTCCTGGCCGTGGAGTTCACCGCCCGCTGCGACCGGCCGACCGTCGTCAACCTCACCCACCACGCCTACTTCAACCTCGGCGGCCCGCACTGCCCGGACGTGCTCGGGCACCGGCTTCAGGTCGAGGCGGACGGCTTCCTGCCGGTGACCGCGGACGCCATCCCGCTGCCCGGAGCTCCGGCGCCGGTCGACGGCACGCCCTTCGACCTGCGCAAGCCGGGTGTGCTCGGGGAACTCCTGGCCGCCCCCGACCCGCAGCTGCACGCCGCGGGCGGCTACGACCACTGCTGGACGCTGCGCCCGGCCGAGCCGGACGCGCCCGGTGGGCTGCGCCGGGCGGCGGTGCTCGCGGAGCCGGGGACGGGCCGGACGATGGAGGTGTGGACGAGCGAACCCGGCCTCCAGGTCTACACGGGCAACGCCCTCGACGGATCCCTGGCCGGGCCGGACGGGCGGGCGTACGGGCGGCACGCGGGCCTGTGCCTGGAGACCCAGCACTTCCCCGACGCGCCGAACCGCCCGGACTACCCCACGACGGAGCTGCGCCCCGGCCAACTGCTGCGCTCCCGCACCGAGTTCCGCTTCCCGGCCCACATCGGGCCCGGGCTCTAGCCGGGCCGTACGCTGCTCTCGCGGACGACGAGGCGGTAGCCCGGGGTCAGCCGCTGGCCGGCTCCGGACTCGCCGTTGGCGATGCGTTCCAGCAGCAGGCTGACCGCAAGCTCCGCGATCTTCGCCTTGTCGGGGGCGATCGTCGTCAGCGAGGGGATCGCGTACTCGGCCTCCTCGACGTCGTCGAAGCCCACCAGCGCGATGTCCTGAGGCACCCTCAGGCCCGCCTCGTGCACCGCGCGCATCGCGCCGAGGGCGAGCAGGTCGTTGAAGCAGAAGACGGCGTCCGGCCGTTCCGGCAGTTTCAGCAGGCGGCGCATGGCCGCCGCGCCGTCCGGGCGGAAGTAGGAGCGAACGGGAGGGAAGAGCACCGGATCGGGCTGGACGCGGGCCTCGGCGAGCGCCTCCAGGTAGCCCTGGAGGCGCTGCTGGGCGGTGGCGCGCGGGGAGGGGTCCTGCCAGCCGATCGCCGCGATCCGCCGGTAGCCCTGTTCCACCAGGTGGCGGGTCGCGTCCCGGGCCGCCGTGACGTTGTCGATGTGGACCCGGTCGGCCACCGGTCCCATGTCCGCCTCGCCCAACAGGACCAGGGGGATGGGCCGTTCACGGGCCACCAGCTCGGCCTGGTCCAGTCCCAGCGGGCTGAGGATCACACCGTCGATCATGGGGTCGCCCAGGCCGGAGGCGATGCGCAGTTCGGCGGCCGGGTCACCGCCGGTGTCGTCCATGAGGACCGTGCAGCCGTGCCGCCGGGCGGCCGCGATGACCTCGACGGCGAGTTCGGCGAAGTAGGGGGAGGGCAGCTCCGGGAACGCCAGGGCGATCACACCGCTGCGGCCGGTGCGCAGCCGACGGGCCATCACGTTCGGCTGGTAGCCGAGCTGTTCGATGGCCTGCTCCACCCGTGCCCGGGTCTTGGCGGCCACCGGGACGCTCCCGTTGACCACGTTGGAGACCGTCTTTATCGAGACCCCGGCGGCCTCGGCCACGTCCTTGAGCCGAGCCGGCGCGGCTCCGCTGTCCTGTGCCCGCATGGCGAACCCCCTCTGCTGCAACGTGAGAATACCGGGAGTTGCGCAACTCGTCGTGCCCTGCGCCGGATGAGGTCCTGAAGCGACCGCACGCAGGCGCGACGTGGGGGAGTTCCGGCCGGAGGAAGTGAGGGTGCCGCCACACGTCGCGACTGACAACGTTGCAATTCTTATTGACGCGGACATCCTCACCCCCCAGACTGCTGGGCGAACGGCGGCCCCGCACGCACATGCCGTGCCCGCCGCCGCGCAGACGACCTCCGGACCCACCCACTGTGAGGAGTCCCTTCGTTATGCGCACCATTCCCCCGACCGGCACGCCGGTCCCCACCGCCCGCTCCCGCTCGTCCCGCCGCTTAACGCTGCCGCGCCGTGCGCTGGCCGCCGTCGTCGGCGTCCTCGCCGTCGTCCTCGCGGCGCTGGTGTCCGGACCGGTCGCCGCCCAGGCCGCCGGCTCCCTGCCCTGCGACATCTACGGCGCCGCGGGCACCCCGTGCGTCGCCGCGCACAGCACGGTCCGCGCCCTGTTCGCCTCCTACAACGGCCCGCTGTACCAGGTCACTCGGGCCTCCGACGGGGCGACCGCGAACATCGGCCTGCTCGCCGCCGGCGGCTACGCCGACGCGGGAGCCCAGGACGCCTTCTGCGGCGGCACCACCTGCCGCATCACCCGGATCTACGACCAGACCTCGCGCCACAACGACCTCACTCCCGGTCCGGCCGGGACCTCCGGCATGGGGGCGGACCGCGGGGCCGACGCGTCCGAGATCGCGGTGACCGCGGGCGGGCACAAGGTCTACGGCGTGTGGATCTCACCCGGCGTCGGCTACCGGTACACCGGGGCCGCGTCCGGCGTCGCGGTCAACGGGCAGCCCGAGGGCGTCTACATGGTCGCCAGTGGCACCCACGTCGGCTCCGCCTGCTGCTTCGACTACGGCAACGCCGAGAGCACCCCGGCCGACACCGGCAACGGGCACATGGACGCCGTGTCCCTCGCCACGACCTGCTACTTCGCGCCGTGCACCGGATCGGGCCCCTGGGTCGAGGCCGACATGGAGAACGGCATGTTCCAGGGCGGCAACGGCTCCAACACGGCCAACGCGGGCAACAGTTCGACGTTCGTGACGGCCGTGCTGAAGAACAACGGCCAGAACAGCTACGCCCTCAAGGGTGGCAACTCCCAGTCGGGGGCGCTCACCACCTGGTGGAACGGTTCGCTGCCGACCCAGGGCGGCTACCTTCCCATGCACCAGGAGGGAGGCATCATCCTGGGCACCGGCGGAGACAACAGCAACTGGAACATGGGCACCTTCTTCGAGGGCGTCATGGTCTCCGGCTACCCCACCGACGCCGCCGAGAACGCCGTCCAGGCGAACGTCGTCTCCGTCGGCTACAGCGGCGAGACCAACGTGCCGAACGGTCCGCAGGGCACCATCACCGGTCCGGGCGGGCAGTGCGTCGACGTCGCCGGGGACGACACCGGGGGCGACCTGACGGCGGTTCAGCTGTGGAACTGCCAGTCCTACGCCGAGGACCAGCACTGGACCCACAACGCGGACGGCTCGCTGTCCACGATCGGCCGGTGCCTGGACATCAACGGCAACGGGACGGCGGCCGGGACCCAGGTGGAGTTGTGGGACTGCAACGGTGTCGGTGGCCAGAAGTGGGTGCAGCAGCCGGACGGTTCGCTGCTGAACCCGCACTCGGGGCGGTGCCTTGACTCGCCCAGCGGGGCCACGGCGAACGGGACGCGGCTGCAGATCTGGGACTGCAACGGCAGCGCCGCGCAGAAGTTCTCCGTCACCGGCGGCGGACCGGCCACCGGGCCCGGCGGCCAGTGCGTCGACGTGGCGGGCGACGACGTCGGTGCGGACGGCACCGCCGTGCAGCTGTGGAACTGCCAGAGCTGGGCGGTCGACCAGCACTGGTACCACCAGTCCGACGGCTCGCTGCGCACCCTCGGCCGGTGCCTGGACATCAACGGCAACGGGACGGCGGCGGGGACCCAGGTGGAGTTGTGGGACTGCAACGGGGTCGGTGGCCAGAAGTGGGTGCAGCAGTCGGACGGTTCGCTGCTGAACCCGCAGTCGGGGCGGTGCCTGGACTCGCCCAGCGGGGCCACGGCGAACGGGACGCGGCTGCAGATCTGGGACTGCAACGGCAGCGCCGCGCAGAAGTTCACGCTGCACTGACGGCCGTCGTCGCATCCTGAAGCAACGGCACGACGGGGCCCGGGCGTTGGACGTCCGGGCCCTCTGCGCGCGGGTCAGCGACGGCGGGCCTCCTGCCCCGGGACCGGCCCGGTGCTGCCGCGGACGACGAGCTGGGTGGCCAGCTCGATGTGGAGGGCTTCGGCCTGGTGGCCCTCCAGCAGCCGCACCAGCGAGGACACGGCGAGCCGTCCCAGTTCCTGCAGCGGCTGGCGGACGGTGGTCAGCTGCGGGGTGGTGGCCCGGCTGACGTCGATGTCGTCGAAGCCGACCACCGACAGGTCGTCGGGGACGCGCAGCCCGCGTTCGGCCGCGGCCTGCAGCACGCCGACGGCCATCTTGTCGTTGAAGCAGACGATCGCGGTCGGCCGCCCGGGCAGGTCGAGCAGCTCGCCGCCGAGGAGGTGGCCGGTGGCCGCGACCGGCTCCCCGCCGCGCACCAACTCCGGTTCCACCAGCGCCCCGACGGCGGCGAGGGCGGAAACGTGGCCGGTCATCCGGGCCTCGCCCGCGGCCAGGACCGGAGCGGCCGTCAGCACGCCGATGCGCCGGTGGCCCAGACCGGTGAGATGGGCCGTGGCCTCGTGGGCGCCGGAGGAGTTGGCCGCCGAGACGGCGAGTACGCCGCGCGGCACCGGCACCCTGGGGTCGATGACGACGAAGGGCAGGCCGGCCGCGCGCAGCGCCTCCAGGTCCGAGGGTTCCTCCGGCGGCAGCACCAGCACCGCGCCCGCGACGTCCCGGCGTGCGGGCAGCCGCCGCAGCACCGCGTCGTGGTAGCCCGCGCCGCCCGCGTCGAGCAGCACCTCACGGCCGTGCAGCCGCAAGGTCTCGGCCACGCTGGAGACGATCGGGCCGAAGTAGTCGGTCAGTTCGTAGGGGCAGCGCAGCAACACCGGGCCATTGCCGCGTGGTTGGGGCCGCGGCGAGGAGACGGCCGGTGCCGCGGGGCCGAGCCGGTCGGCGGCCTCGCGGACCCGGCGCCGGGTCTCCTCGGCCACATGGGCATGGCCGTTGAGCGCGCGGGAGACGGTGGCCGCCGACAGGCCCAGGCGGGCGGCGAGGTCGCGGACCGTGGCCCGACCCGGTGTCCGGTCGGTGTCTGTCTCCTGCACGTGTTCCACGGACCAGAGCATAGGGCAGCGTTTCGCGCGGAGACGGCGCGATGTCTTGACACGTCCGGAACACCCTGGTTGCCTTCATGGAACACATGTTGCAGAGAGCGCTCCCTCATGCAAATGTCCAGCCCAAGGCGGTACTTGGTGCGACGGCTGCATGCTGTCTCCGGGATGTGTCGCACCACTGTTTCAGAAACGCCACCCCCACCTGCGAAGGACCAGCATGAAACGTTTCTCGAAACTGACCGGAAGCGCCCGTCGCGCCACCGGTCCGGCGGCAGCCACCGTCCTCCTGGCAGCCGCGCTCTCCGCCATCGGCAGCGGCAGCGCCCGCGCCGACGTCTCCACCTCCGCCTGGTACAACCTGGTGGCCAACAACAGCGGCAAGTGCGTGGACGCCGCCTCAGCCGCCACCGCCAACGGCACCGCCGTGCAGCAGTACACATGCAACGGCACCACCGCCCAGCAGTGGCAGCTGCGCCCCGCAGCCGACGCCGGCACCTACGTCATCGTCAACGCGAACGGGGCCCAGCCCGCCATCGACGTGGACGGCCCGTCCACGGCCAGCGGCGCCCTCATCCACCTGTGGTCCAACGGCGGTTGGAGCAGCCAGGAATGGCAGCCGGTGCAGGAGAGCAGCGGACGCTACCACTTCGTCAACCACTACAGCGGCCTGTGCCTCGACGTCCCCAGCGCCTCCACCGCGGACTCGGTGCAGCTGCAGCAGTACACCTGCAACGGCACCAACGCGCAGTCCTTCGCACTCAACGTCGTCAGCGGGGGCAGCACCCCGCCGAACAACCCCAACAACCCCGACCTCGGCCCCAACGTCAAGGTCTTCGACCCCTCGATGCCGGCCTCGTCGATCCAGTCCGCCGTCAACTCGGTCTACAGCTCCCAGCAGTCCGACCAGTTCGGCACCAACCGCTACGCCCTGCTGTTCAAGCCCGGCAGCTACAACGTGGACGTGCCCGTCGGCTTCTACACCCAGGTCGCCGGCCTCGGCGCCTCGCCCGACGACGTCTCGCTCACCGGCGGCGGCGTGCACGTGGACGCGGCCTGGTCCGGCGGCAACGCGACGCAGAACTTCTGGCGCGACGTCGAGAACCTCTCCGACACCCCCAGCTCCGGCACCCTCGAATACGCCGTCTCCCAGGCCGACCCGTTCCGGCGCGTGGACGTGCACGGCAGCATGACCCTGGACGACTACACCTCCGGCAACACCAGCAGCAACTGGTCCTCCGGCGGGTTCATCGGCGACTCCCGCGTCTCCGGCCAGATCAACTCCGGCACCCAGCAGCAGTTCCTCACCCAGGACACCACCATGGGCAGCTGGAGCGGCTCCAACTGGAACATGGTCTTCGTCGGTGACAACGGCGCCCCCGGCCAGTCGTTCCCCACCTACACCACCGTCGCCCAGACGCCCACCGTGCGCGAGAAGCCGTACCTGTACGTCGACTCCACCGGCCTCTACAACGTCATGGTCCCGGCGCTGCGCACCAACGCCACCGGCCCGGACTGGACCGGCGGTTCGACCGCCGGAACCTCCATCCCGATCACGCAGTTCTACGTGGTCAAGTCCGGCGACACCGCCGCGAGCATCAACGCCGCGCTCAGCTCCGGTCTCAACCTGCTGTTCACGCCCGGCGTCTACCACCTGAGCGCGCCGCTCAACATCACCCGCAAGGACACCGTGGTCCTCGGCCTCGGCCTGGCCACCCTGGTCCCCGACAACGGCGTCACCGCCATCACCACGGCGGACGTGGACGGCATCGACATCGCCGGACTGATCGTCAGCGCCGGTACCACCAACAGCGGTTCACTCGTGCAGATCGGCCCGGCGGGCTCCTCGGCGAGCCACGCCGCCGACCCGATCACCCTCCAGGACGTCTTCTTCCGCGTCGGCGGCGACGTCGCCGGCAAGGCGAGCCAGTCGCTCGTGGTCAACAGCGCCAACACCATCGGCAGCGACCTGTGGATCTGGCGCGCCGACCACGGCAACGGCGGCACGGTGGGCTGGACCGTCAACACCGCCGCCAACGGCCTGGTCGTCAACGGCGCCAACGTCACCATGTACGGGCTCGCCGTCGAGCACTACCAGCAGTACCAGACGCTGTGGAACGGCAACGGCGGGCGGACCTACTTCTACCAGTCCGAGATGCCCTACGACGTGCCCAACAACGCCAGTTGGACACCCGGTGGCGGCGAGGCCGGCTACCCCTCGTACAAGGTGGCCGACTCGGTGACCTCGCACCAGGCGTGGGGGCTGGGCGTGTACTGCTACTTCAGCACCAACTCCGCCGTGGCAGCGGACCGGGCGATCGAGGTGCCGAGCGGCGGCTCGTCCTTCCACGACATGGTGACCGTCTCGCTGGGCGGCACCGGCACCATCCGCCACATCATCAACGGCGCGGGCGGCCAGGTCTCCAGCGGCTCCACGGTCGCCTACCTCACCGCCGGGCCGTGAGCCCGGCCCGCTGACCTCCTGCGGAGCGCCGGGAGCCGCTCCGCAGGAACCCAACGGCCCCGGCGGCCCGACGGAACCGAGACACGGCCGATGCCGTTCCCGGCCGAGCGGGCACCGGTACTGACGGCCCGTCGGCCGCCGGGGCTTCTCCGCCCTTTCCGTGTGCTCGCGGTTCCGCCCGCCGATCAGCGCCGGTCGGAGCGGCGGCGGCGGAGCGTGAACTGCTCGAAGACCGACAGCTCGCCGTGGGGCTTGTTGACGTTGTAGTAGGTCACGTGCATCCGGGTGGTGTCCCCGGGGAAGCGGCCCGGGTCGACGGTGAACGCGGCGAAGCCGTACGGGTGGTCGGTGTCGCGTACGCCCATCCACACCGCCTGCTCCTTGGTGTAGGTGGCGGTCCGCTTCTGCCCGGCGGGCGCGGAGGCGGCCACGGCGGTGATCACCTTGGCGGTGCCGTCCTTGAAGAACTTCTGGTTCGTGGTGCCGGAGACTCCGCCGCCGCCGAGCACCATGTGCACCGTCCCCAGCGAGGAGTCGATGTCGTCGGTGGCGGTCGAGACCGGATTGGGCGTCAGCGTCTCGCTGCCGGGGACGACGCCGCGCACCGCGAGGGAGCGCTCGTAGTTGTGCTCGTGTCCGCAGAGGACCAGGTCCACG
This sequence comes from Streptacidiphilus monticola, assembly GCF_042658505.1. NCBI lineage: Bacteria > Bacillati > Actinomycetota > Actinomycetes > Kitasatosporales > Streptomycetaceae > Streptacidiphilus > Streptacidiphilus monticola. The sequence continues at coordinate 33,098 of NZ_JBHSQJ010000066.1, forward strand.
CCGTACTTGTCGAACAGCGGGCCGTACTTCTGCCGCAGACCCAGGTCGGCGCCGTTGGCGTCGGAGGAGCTGATCATCACCTGGTGCATGGCGACGACCACCCAGTCGATCTCGTCACTCGCCCGGGCCGCCTGCAACTCCCGTTCCAGGAAGGCGAGCTGGCGGCCGCCGGAGTAGCCGCTGATGTAGTGGTCGCCGCCGTCCTGCAGGCAGTTGTCGTCGTTCTGCAGGACGATGACGCGCACGGAGCCCGCGGTGAACGCGTACCAGAGGCCGGCCAGTTCGGGGTCGGTCTCGCGGGAGGGCAGCTGGAAGTAGGTCTGGTAGGCGCCCAGACCGATCGGGCCGTTGCCGCTTTCGATCTCGTGGTTGCCCGCCGCCGGCATCCAGGGGCGGAAGCGGGCGGAACGGGAGTTGTTGGCGAAGAAGTTGTTCCAGGTGCGCACTCGGTCCACGTCCAGGTTGGCGTAGCAGAGGTCGCCGTTCAGCAGGTGGAACAGCGGAGCGACCTGCTCGATTCCGGAGACGATGTCCTTCGTCGCCGGGGTGGAGTTGGCGTCCAGCGCGACCGTGCCGTCCGCGGCCCAGGTGACCTGCGGGGCGGACTGGTCGCCGAAGCTGGTGAACGTCAGCGGCGCGCGCCCGCGCGGCGCGGTGCGGAAGCTGCCGCTGTCGGGGGCGGCGCCCTGGTGGGAGGCGAGGTAGACGTAGTCCGTGCCGGGGCGCAGGTCGTCCAGGAGGGCGTGGTGGACGTGGACGGTGCGGCCGGACTTGCCGTCCACGTAGGTGCGCGTCCGCGCGTCGGCGGTGGCACCGAACCCGTGCTCCAGGGTCCCGTAGAGGACGCGGGGGCGGGAGACGGGGCCCTCGGTGATCCAGGAGACGGTCATCTGGCGGCGCGGGTCCGCGCCGAAGGTGAGGTGCACGCCCTGCACCGGGGGAGCGCCGGCGCTGTCCGGCGTGGGCCGGAACGCTGCGGCCGCGACGGCCGCCCCGGCGGGCGCGGCGTCGGCGGTTCCCGCGCCCAGCAGCGGCAGCGCGACGGCCCCGGCTCCGGCGGTGCCCATCAGGCCCAGGGCGTGCCGCCGGGAGAGGCCTCCGGCCTGGTCGGCGGAGGCGGGGGTGGTGGCGGCCACGGGGGTGTCGGGGTTCGTGAGCGGGGAATCCATGGTGCTCCCTTTTTCGAGACGCGTCCGGCCCCCGCACTGTGGCGGCCCCCGGTGGCCGCCTCGTGAATGCCGCCTTGCCTCCGGCCGTGCGTCAGACGACCGGCGATGGGCCGGAGGCCGGGAGGGCAGGTGACCCGACGTCAGGGAGCGCCCGCCCGCGGCCTGTTGTATCCCGGGCTTCCGGCAGGACGGTCGCGCCTTGGGGGTGTTCCGCTCCTGGCGCGGGGCTGCTGCCCGCTGGGCGGCCGGAGGAGCGAGCTCCCGGGGGGACGGGCGGCGGGGGCTGGTGCCCTGCGGCCGGGGGTGTGTTGTTGCCGGGGCTTCGGCCGGGGGGTCGAGGGTTGGGGGCGTTCCGCTTCCCGCGCGGGGCTGCTGCCCGCTGGGGCGGCTGGGGGTGCGGC
>NZ_JBHSQJ010000066.1:34777-41876 GCF_042658505.1 Streptacidiphilus monticola
GGGGCGTTCCGCTCCCGGCGCGGGGCTGTCGCGCCGAGCAGCGGGGGGCTGGTGCCCTGCGGCCGGGGATGCGTTGTAGCCCGGCCTCCGGCAGGACGGTCCCAAGTCAGGGGCGCCCCGCGCTGCGGGGTTTGGCGCCCCCAGGCGCGGGTGGGGGCAGCCCTGGGTGCCTCGCTCCCGCGCGGGCTGTCGCCAGCCGTGCCGGGGTGGGGGCGCAGCCCCGGGACGGCCGGGCGTGGGGGGAGGCTCGGGGCAGCGCGGGGTTGGGGTTCGCGGCCGGGTGCGGGGGGTCAGCCCCCGAGGAGCAGGCGTTCGAGCGCGGCGCGGGCGCGGGCGTCGGAGTGGGCGCGGGCGGTGACCGCGGTGGCGAGTTCGCGGGTCCACTCGTCCAGGGCGACCGGGCGGCGGGAGAGGACCACGCCGCGGACGACCTGGCAGACCTCCCCCGCGGGGCGGCCCTGGGCGACGTGCAGGACCAGGCGGCGGTCGTCCATCGAGACCTCCAGGCGCTCGATCCGCCCGGGTCGACCGGCCATGCGGTCGGCCAGGCTGCGGCGGCGCTCCACGGCCACGGCGTCCGTGGGCAGCGCGTCGGCCAGCGCCCCGGTCAGCACCTGGGTGTACACCTCCAGGTCGGCGGCGTCCCGCCGCAGCGCGGCTGCGAGCAGGTCGATCGAACCCGGTCCCGGCGCGGCCGGATCGAGCTCGCCGTGGTCGGTCATGTCGCTCCTCGTTGCGATGGTTCGTGGTACGCGAGATACCGAGAAAGGTACGGGGGCACACCCGCGCCTGCCCGGGCGTGCCACGTGACCAGTGTGGACCACACCCCGGCGGCGACGGCGTGCCTCAGCCGTCCAGGCTCAGCACCATCGTGGGCCTCTCGATCTCGTGGTCCGCACGCAGCGGCCGCACGGCCGTGCCGATCGCGAAGAACTCGGTGGTGTGGCCGCCCCAGCGGTGGTTGTGGGCGTTGAGCTGCACGCCGACGATGCCCTCCGCGTGCAGCGCCTCGGCCTCGGCCTGCATCCGGGCCATGGCCAACTCGCGGGCGTCGTACAGGGCCTGGGTGTACTGCTCGATCTCCACGTTCTTGCCGATGTTGGAGAACACCGAGCCCATCTTCTGGTGCGCGATGTGGTAGACGCACGTGCCCATGGTCATGCCCAGCGGCGCGTAGCCGGCCCGGATGAGCGTCCAGAAGTCCTGGCCGGACAGGTCGGAGGTGAACGGCTGGCCCTTGTTGTTGCGCCAGCTGGTCCCGCCCGGTGCGGGGTGGTCGGCCCGCACCGCGGTGCCGATGGCGATGAACTCGGCGATGTCCGAGCCGAACTCGCGCGCCTCCACGCTGAGCCGGACGCCGACGATGCCGTCCGCGCCCAGCGCCGCGGCCTCGGCCTCCATCCGGGTCATCGCCAACTCGCGGGCGTGGTACATGGCCTGACTGAGCGTCTCCAGCTCCTGGTTCTTCCCCCAGCGGCCCAGCTGGATCCCCACGTGGTAGATCGAGCTGCCGAGCACCAGGCCGATGGGCTGGAAGCCCGCCTCACGGACCAGCAGGAACTCGTTGACCGAGAGGTCGCTGGTGAAGATCGAGCCGGGGTTGCCCGGCTGCAGCTCGGCCAGTCGCCGCATCGCGTCGGCCGGCACGCCCTGCGCGGTCGGATCGAAGGTGCTCATCCGGGTGGGTCCTTCCCCCTGGTGGTGTGGTGCTGATGTCGGTTCGAAAAGCGCGGCGGCCGGGCCGGTCAGCGGCGCGCCGCCCGGCCCAGCAGCCGCCNGCAGGCGGTCGCCGCCGCCGTTGAGCGGCATGACGGTGAGGGTGCGCGGCTCGACCGGCCCGGCGGCGAAGCGGGCGATGGCGGTCCCGATGAGCGTGCTCTCGGCGACGTGGTCGGTCTGCTCGTTGTTCTGACCGCTGCTCAGGCAGCCCTCCTCCCAGACCCGCAGGGTGCCGTCGTCCAGGATCACGCCGTCGCCGCACTCGGAGCCCTGCCGGTACAGCTGCGTACGGGCGTCGGCGCGCACCTGCTGGACCAGCGCGGTCCAGCCGCCCATCTCCTGGTTGGACCACGAGCGGGCCTGCCGCCGCGTGCCGTAGTCGTCGTGGCGTACGCCGATGGACATGCCCACCAGCAGGTCCACCGGGATCCACCCGGCGGTGACCAGCTTGGCGAAGCCGACCCCGTCGAGGTGCGAGGTGAACGGGCGGCGCGGCCGCACCGGCCCGGCCGCACGGACGGCGGTGCCGATGACCTTGAACTCCAGGCAGTTGGGCGCGGCCGGGAAGGGGGCCATGGTCAGCTGCGCCGCCACCACACCGTCCCCGCCCAGGGCGGCGCACTCCGCGGTCATCCGGCCGAGGGCTGTGCGGCGGGCCGAGTCCAGCACCCGCACGAGCGCGGCGGAGGGGGCGCCGTGGCCCGAGAGGGCGACGCCGGCGGCTCCGTAGGAGGCGGCGATGCGGCCCGCGCCGGGGTAGAGGCAGGCGTGGTAGCCCCAGTAGCGGCCGCTGCGGCCGACGTGGTAGACCGCCGAGCCCATCACCTGGCCGACCGGTTCGAAGCCGACGGACCTGATCGCGGCGAACTCCCCGGTCGACAGGGCCGACGACCAGGTGCCGCTGGACCGGCCCTCGGTGACCCGTGCCATGGCGACGGGCGGCAGCCCGGCACCGCTCCAGGACTCCGTCATGCGTCCACCCCGCTCCCAGCCGAAGCACCAGGCCCTGATCGGTCACCGGTGGTCGGCACCGGTGATCCGACACCGCACCTTACGCGCCGTTCGCGGGCGGGGATAAGGGAGGTCCGGCCGACGCCGGTCGCCGCAGCGCGGCCGGGGGCTACGGGGCGTACATGTGGGCCGAGCGGGACGCGGGCGACCGGTCCGCACTGCCGGCCGCCGCCACGGCCATCGCCTTCGGTTCGTGGACGACGGCGCTGAACTCGATGGCCACCGGCCGCCCCCGCGCGCCGGTCAGGCGCGGGCTCGAGTGCCGCCGGACCAGGCCGCGGTTGGCGGCGCTGTGCAGCACGAAGCGGAGCCAGTCCGGGTCCGCGCCAATGGTGTTGGCGAGCTCGCGGGCGCTGAAGCGGCGGTCGGGATGCCGGGCCAGCACCTCCATGGCCCGGTCCAGGTGCCGCCCGGGACGTTTGTGCGGACCGCCGCCGCCCGAGGTCGTGCCCCGCCCCCGGGACCGCGGTTCGTGCACCAGCGGCGCGGCGGCCACCGGCCGGGCGGCCTGCGCGGGTGCCGCGTCGGCGGCTTCGGGGAGCCTGCCCTCCAGCAGGGCCTGCAGGCGCGCCTGGGCCTGCTCGATCTCCTGCAGCTCGTGCACGATGGCCTGCAGGCAGGCGACACGCCGCTGTTCGGCTGCGAGCCGGTCCTGAAAGATCGTCAGGCAGTCGGCGGGGGCGGCCGTCAGATCGGCCGACGTCAGATCCGCGATCACGTCGTGACGCTAGTGGGCGCGGGCCGCGTTCGGCCAGTCGGCCCCGGCGCGGCCACCCGAACGAAGGACCCACGGCGTCCGGGGGCCTGGAGCGGCCCTCCGTGGGTGGTGGGCCGGTCGCACAGTTCCACGCGCCCCAAGGGCCCCTGCGGGGCCCGGCCGCCGACACGGCGTCGGAGCCGGTCCCGGCCGGTCCGGCACGTGTGACGGCTTGTCAGGAGTCCGGCGCACGGGGGTCCTCGGGCGTTCACGGCGCGAGTGCGCCTCGTCCGTCCGGGTGGAGGTCGCCTGTCGGGGGTGGCGCCCGTCCCGACCGTCATGGCAGGCTCGGGGCACCCCACAAAGGATGTGTACGAAGGGAAGTAGGTGCCGTGCGGAAGCCCGCAGCCCTGGGAGCCGCGACGCTCGCGGCCGTCGCTCTCCTCGTCGTCCCCGGGCCGGCCCGTGCCGCGTCGCGGGCTCCGCTGGACTGGGACTGCGGGCCCGGCTGGGTCTGCCTGTACGCGCAACACGGCGGCGTGGGCGATGTCGTGGCGTCGCGTCAGTGCGGCGTCATCTCCATCCCGGACGAGTGGCGCGGCAGGATCCTGAGCGTCGCCGACCGGGCCGCGCCCTTCGGCGTCCTGCTGGAGCACAGCAATCCGGACGGGTCCGTTACCACCTTCGCCACCCTGGGCAACGGGGACGACCTGGATCTGACGGACGATCAGGCCGCTGAACTGGACTTCGTCTACCGCGTCTGCTGAGCTGCGGCGACACACCTGTGCCGGGAGGCCGGATCGGCATAGGACCACGTCATGTACCACGGACGTCAAGAGGGTCCAACGCGCCAACTTGTTCGGGTTCCCCTTGACGCGTCCGCGCGACGGCGGAGGATGGGCGCAGTCCTGACCACATGATCCGCTCAGGCCGTGCGGCAGGAGCGCGCGGTCGAACGGCGGCCTCCGATCGAGGTGATGACGTGCAGGTCCATGCGCTCTACTCGCCCTATGCCCCAGCGCTTCACCCTCAGCACGTGCGCATCAACCAGCGCACCGCCCAGTGGGCCGTCCGGCACCGCATCGGATCCGCCGAACTGCGGTCCGCGCTCGTCGAGTCGGACATCGGCACCTTCGCCGCGCGGATACTGCCGGAGGGGCGCGAGGACGTCGCCCAGCTCCTCGCCGACTTCGTGCTGTGGCTGTTCGGCGTGGACGACGGGCACTGCGAGGACGGCCAACTCGGCCGCCGCCCGGGTGCGTTGGCCGCCGAGCTGAGCCGGCTGCTGCGGGTCGCCCAGAACCCGGAGGCCCCGCTGCTGCCCACCGACCGGCTGGCGGCGGGGCTGCGCGACCTGTCCCGGCGCTTCACCGCGCTCGGCGGTACCCCGGCGCAGAAGGCCCGCTGGGTGGACGCCCTGCGCGAGTACTACCTCTCCGTGGTCTGGGAGGCCGAGCACCGCGTCGCGGGCACCGTGCCGACGCTGTCGGACTACACGCTGATGCGCCTGTACGACGGCGCGACCTCGGTGGTGCTGCCGCTGCTGGAACTGGGGCACGGCTACGAACTCGACCCGGACGAACGGGACGACAGACAGGTGCGCGCGCTGGCCGAGATGGCCTACTTCGTCATCTGCTGGGACAACGACCTCTTCTCCTACGACAAGGAGGCCCGGTCGGGGCACTGGGTCCTCAACGTGATCACCGTGCTCCAGCACCACCAGGGCTGCACCGTCGAGCAGGCGCTCGCCCTGGCGGTCGAGCAGCGCGACCGCGTGCTCTACCTCTTCGCCCGCTGCGCCGAAGCGGTGCGGCGCACGGCTTCGCCGCAGCTGCTCCAGTACCTGGACAGTCTGGCCGACTTCGTGCGCGGTGCGCAGGACTGGGGCGTCACCTCCGCGCGCTACGCGCTGGGGGCGGCCCCGATCGCGTTCACGCCCCGGCTGGAGCGGCCGTCGCTGGAGCCGCTGGACATCGCATCGGTGGCGTGGTGGTGGGAGCTGGTGGACGAACTCGGCTTGGAGAGGCCCGCGTTGCAGCCGCTGACGGTCTGAGCGGCGGCGCCGCCGCAGGGTTCCCGGGCTGGACGCGGGGTCAGGGCCTTTCCGGTGGATCCTTGCGGGCCCGCGCCGTTCCCCCCACCCCGGGGGGCACCTCCCGTTCGAAGGGCGGGGAACGACGCGGGCTGATCCGGAGGCATCCGCCGCACAGGCCGTAAGCACATCGGAGGCAATTCGTCCAGTACGCCCCGGACGGCGTGCGGGTTCGGGTAGGGTCCGGCCCGTGACGGGTGTCACAAGTGTGACGTCCCGCAAGCAAGTTGTGCTGCCTGCACCCACGCTCGGGCCACCAGGGGTCCATGTCCAGACCGGAGAGCACCTTGGAGAACCAGACCTCGCCGCAGCCGCCGACCACCCTGGTGCCGCCCCCTGGCTGCCCCGCCCACGGGGCCGGCCAGGCGGGCGAGTTCACCCCGCTGTACGGCGGGGAGGCGGAGACGGACTCGGAGCGGCTGTACGAGGAGCTGCGCAAGCGGTACGGGGCCGTCGCCCCGGTCCTGGCCCCCGGCGGCGTCCCGGCCTGGCTGGTGCTGTCCTACCACGCCATCACCGAGGTGCTGCGGGCGCCGTCCCGGTTCACCTCCGACCCGCGCGTGTCCAACCGGCCGCTCGAGCCGACCCACCCGCTGGCGCCGATCGCGATGTGGCAGCCCCTGATCAACTTCGCGGACGGGCCGGAGCACCTGCGGCTGCGCGAGGCGGAGAACACCACGCTGGGCCAGCTCAACCGGCGCGGCATGCGCCGCTACGTCGAGCGCGAGACCGACCACCTGATCGACCTGGTCTGCGCCGACGGGCACGCCGACCTGGTCGCCGACTACGCCGAGCAGCTGCCCATGCGGGTGCTGACCCGGCTGTTCGGTCTGGCCGACTCCGGGGGCGCAGAGCTGGCGGCCGCCTGCCGCGACCTGCTCAAGGGGTCCGAGACGGCGCTGCAGAGCAACGCCAAGGTGGTCGCCATCCTCACCGAGCTGGTCCGGGACCGTGCCGAGAACCCGCGCCAGGACATCCCGTCCTGGCTGCTGAACCAGCTCACCCCGGACGAGGTCGTCCAGCACCTGCGCCACATGCTGGTCGCGGGGAACGAGACCACGACCAACCTGATCACCGACACGATCCGGTTCATCCTCAGCGACTCCCGCGCCCACGGCCGGCTCAGCGGAGGACACATGACGCTGCCGGACGCCATCGAGCACGTGCTGTGGAACAACCCGCCGCTGCGCGTCCTGCCCGCCCGCTACGCACTGCAGGACACCACCCTGGGCGAGGGGGAGACGCGGACGCAGATCCGCAAGGGCGACATGCTGCTGCTGGGCCTGGCGGCCGGGAACACGGATCCCGCCATCCGGCCGGACCTCGAGGAGTCGATGGTCGGCAACCGCTCGCACCTGTCCTTCGGCGCAGGCCCGCACTCCTGCCCGGGCGCGGACCTGGGCCGTGCCATCGCCGAGACCGCCATCGACCGGCTGCTCACCCGGCTGCCGGACGTCCGGCTGACGGTGGCGCCGGCCGAGTTGAAGGCCGACTCGACGTGGATGGCCCGCCATGTCTCGGCGCTCCCTGTCGAGTTCACGCCGACCGCGCCCAACTCGGAGCCCCGGCGGGCGACTCCG
>NZ_JBHSQJ010000067.1:0-3740 GCF_042658505.1 Streptacidiphilus monticola
GTGCGGCTGCTCGGCCTCGACCCGTACCAGGCCACCGCCGTCCTGGCCCGGCTGACGGCGGATCAGGACGCCGTCGCCGAGCGGGCGGTGGCGGCGGCAGGGCAGGCCCGGGAACACGGCGTGGACGCCCTGCCGGCCGCCTCAGCACCCCTGCTCGACGTCCACGCCGAACAGCACGCCGCCTGGCCCGTCCGCCTCTTCGCCTCCTGACGCACCCTCACGCACCCGCAAGGAGCCACCGCATGCACCTCGACCCCGACCTCCCCACGCACACCCACCACGCCGCCCCGCGCGAGACCGGCGCGGGCGTCCGCCGCGCCCTGCGCATCGGCCTCGGCGGCCCCGTCGGCAGCGGCAAGACCGCGACCGTGGCGGCCCTGTGCCGGGCGCTGCGCGACGAGCTGTCGCTCGCCGTCGTCACCAACGACATCTACACCACCGAGGACGCCGAGTTCCTGCTGCGCAACGCGGTGCTGCCGCCCGAGCGGATCTCCGCGGTGGAGACCGGCTGCTGCCCGCACACGGCCATCCGCGACGACATCAGCGCCAACCTGGAGGCGGTGGAGGACCTGGAGGCGGAGGTCGGCCCGCTCGACCTGGTGCTGGTGGAGTCGGGCGGCGACAACCTGACCGCCACCTTCAGCCAGGGCCTGGTGGACCACCAGGTCTTCGTCATCGACGTGTCCGGGGGAGACAAGATCCCGCGCAAGGGCGGGCCCGGTGTGACCAGTTCGGACCTGCTGGTGGTGAACAAGACGGACCTGGCCCCGCTCGTCGGCGCCGACCTGGGCGTGATGGCCCGGGACGCGGCGGCCCAACGCGGCGCGCTCCCGGTGCTGTTCACGTCGCTGGCCGAGCCGGACGGCGTCGCCCCGGTGGCCGCCTGGGTCCGGGACCGGCTGCGCGACTGGCAGTCCGCCTGATGGTGGACGCGCACGCCCGGATCACCGCCGTGCCCGACGGGCGGGGCGGCACCGCGCTGCCCGTGCTGGCCGGGGACGGCCCGCTGGCGCTGCGTCGCACCCGCAGCGAAGCGCCGGGCACGGCCGCCGTCTGCGTGGTCGGTGCGATGGCGGCGCCGCTGGGCGGGGACCGGCTGCGGATCGAGGTCCGGGTCGAGCCCGGCGCGCGGCTGCGGGTCACCAGCGCCGCCGCGACGGTCTCCCTGCCGGGCGGCGTGCCGGCCCCGGCCCGCTACGAGCTGGACCTGGAGGTGGGGGAGGGCGCCGTGCTGGAATGGCTGCCGGAACCGCTGATCGCGGCGGCCGGCAGCGAGCTGCACGTGCGGGCGCGGCTGGCGGTGTCGGCGGGTGCCCGGCTGCTCCTGCGCGAGGAGCAGGTCCTCGGCCGGGCGGTGGACGCCGAACCGGGCGTCCTGCACAGCAGGCTGACGGTGCGTCAGGACCGGCGGCTGCTGCTGGACCAGGCCACCTCCCTCGGGCCCGGCGTCCCCGGCTGGGCCGGGGCTGCGGTGGCGGGGGAGCACCGGGCGCTCGGGCAGCTGCTCACCACCGCGCCGGTCGGCCCGGTCGTGCAGGCGGGTGACGCGGCGGCGTTCCCGCTCGCGGGCTCGCCGCTCACCCTCGTCACCGCCCTGGCCCCGGACGGCCTGGCGCTGCGTCAGCTCCTGGACGCGGCCGGCTCGGCGTGGAGCCCGGCCACGGCCCGGACCAGCGGCTCCAGCTCCGGCTGGGCGGCGGCGTCGGTCATCGCCTCGCGCAGCACCGCGAAGTGCGTCGGTTCGGCCTCCGCGAGCAGCGCCAGCCCCGCCGGGGTGACGTCGGTGTAGATGCCGCGGCGGTCGGTCGCGCAGAGGTAGCGGGTGAGCAGCCCGCGGTCCTCCAGCCGGGTCACCAGCCGGGTGGTCGCGCTCTGGCTGAGCACCACGGCCTCCGCCACCTGCGCCATCCGCAGGTGCCCGCCCTCCCCGCTGTGCTGCGGCCGCAGGGTGCTGAGCAGGCAGTACTCCCGCAGGCTCAGGCCGTGCTTCGACTGCAGCTCGTGGTCGAGGCGCGCCTCGATCCGGCCGTGCAGGGTGTAGAGGGTGTGCCAGCCCTGCGACAGCTGGGCGTCGCTGGCCGCGACGGCGTCGGTGGTGGACATCCGGCGGCTCCTTCCGGGTGGAGGTCCGAGGCGGCCCGACAGGCCACCCTCCAGGATACGGCACGATGCCGGAAACCCGCGCCTGCAATCAGTTGTCCTGGTCGAGCGGCCCGGCCGAGAGCCGGGCGAACCCGGGTCGGTTTCCCGGCCTCCGGTGCGACCAGGCTCAGCCACCGGCCGCCCGGTCCACCAGGCCGACGGCCGCCGCCGTGGGGCCGCTCGCCCGCGGCCAGCCGCTGCTCGCAGTCGGCCACCGTGCCCGCGTCGAGGGTTTGCGGATGCCGCGTCGCGACGGCGAACTCGAAGAGCACAGGGCGGTTGACCGTCCTGCTGCCCGGGGGCCGGCCGCGGGGGCCTGATCCGGGAGCAGCCGGTGCCCGGACCGACGGGGAACGCGGTCGGCTCGTCCCCGGCCGCTCCCGTCCTCGGGGCGGACCACGTCGGGGGAGCGGTGCGGCATGCGGGACATGGGGCCTGTGCAGCACGTGGGACGGCGTGCGGGGGAGGCCGCCAACTGTTCGCCGTGGCTTCACCTTTGTAGGCGCGCGCATGCCAACCGCCGCTCCCTACGCTCCTCGACGGCACCGATCCGTGTGACCTCCACTCCACCCTCGGGAGAGCCATGTCCGCCGTCCTGACGCGCACGCCGCGCCGGCGACTGATGTCCACGCTGGCCTCGGCGTTCGCGCTGACCGCCGCTTCCCTCGGCCTGTGGGCCACCAGCGCCGCGCACGCCCGCGCCGCGGGTACCGTCCCGACGCCCGACCACGTGGTCGTGGTCGTCATGGAGAACCACGCGTACAGCCAGATCATCGGCAGCTCCAGCGCCCCGTACATCAACTCCCTTGCCAGTGGCGGCGCCAACCTCACCGCCTCGTACGCGATCACGCACCCGAGCCAGCCCAACTACTACGCCCTGTTCTCCGGCAGCACCCAGGGCATCACCGACGACAGCTGCGTCACCATCGGCTTCAGCTCCGCGGCCAACCTCGCCAGCGAGGTCATCTCGTCGGGCCGGACCTGGGCCAGCTACAACGAGGGCCTGCCGGCCACGGGTTCGACCGTCTGCACCAACAGCAGCACCAAGTACGCGCAGAAGCACAACCCCTGGTTCGGCTTCAGCAACGTGCCGACCTCGCTCGCGTACCCGTTCACCAGCTTCCCCACCGACTTCACCAAGCTGCCGACGGTCTCCTTCGTGACGCCGAACCTCTGCAGCGACATGCACGACTGCTCGATCACCACCGGCGACAACTGGATCAAGAACAACCTGGGGGCCTACGCCACCTGGGCCAAGACCCACAACAGCCTGCTGGTCGTCACCTTCGACGAGGACAACCAGCTGAACGGCAACCGGATCCCGACCGTCCTGTACGGCCAGCCGGTCACCGCGGGCAGCACCTCCGGCACCACCTACAACCACTACAGCCTGCTGCGCACGATCGAGGACATGTACGGCCTCGGCTACGCGGGCAACTCGGCCTCCGCCTCCGACATCACCGGAATCTGGGGCTGACGCGTGTACCTGGCGGATCGCTCCGCCCCCACCGCGCCGGGCCGTACCAGCGGCCCGGCGCGGGCCGTGTCCGGAACGGTCGTGGCGCTGGGTGCGGTGAGTCTGGTCACGGATGTCTCCT
>NZ_JBHSQJ010000068.1:0-12441 GCF_042658505.1 Streptacidiphilus monticola
CGTGGCGGCAGCAGTGCTCACAGAGGAAGTCCCTTGCAGAGTGCGTCAGTTGCGGCAGGTGCGGCGAGGACCGGGCGCGGCTCGGAACGGCGGCTGCCCGGTGAAGCGATTCGACGCTGGCATGCCCGGCAAGGGCCTGTCAACCGACTGGACGTCTCGGAATCGTTATTTGTTCAGGCACTTGTCGAAGGCGAAACCCCCCGCTAATCTCGCCGCAACATCGAAGCGCTTCGACGGTTCGACGGGGCCTTCGCCTCGTTCATCGACGGGCTTCGACTCTCTCCGCGCACGCACCCTCACTGCACGCTCGTCACGGAACCTCAAAGGCGAAGGGCCGCCCACCATGAGCATCGCAATGAACCGCAGAGCCTTCGTGAACGGCGCAGTCGCCGTGGCCGGGGCCGCCGCTCTCTCTCCCGTGCTCGCCGCGTGCGGCAGCGGGAGCAGCCAGAGCAAGGGCGGCACGAACACCAAGAAGGGCGCAGCCGCCGCTCTGCCGGACTACGTGCCGAGCACCTCGGTCACCCCGGACATCCCCTCGGCCACCGGCGCCGCCGGCGCGATCACCGACCCGGGCTTCCTGAAGTACCCGACGAACCCCGCCAAGTCGGTTAGCGGGGTCCCCGGCTCGGGCGGCACGTACACGACGGTGACGCCGCTCTGGGGGACCACCCCGCCCGCCAACAACGCCTTCTACCAGGCGATGAACAAGGCCCTCGGCGCCACGCTCACCATGCAGCCGGCCAACGGGGTCACCTACAACACCGCCATCCCCAACCTCACCGCCGCCAAGAAGCTGCCGGACTGGGTCCAGCTGCCCGGCTGGTGGAACCCGAACTTCAACCTGGGCGGACTCGTCGGCACCCAGCTCGCGGACCTGACCCCGCACCTGGCCGGCGACAAGATCAAGCAGTACCCGAACCTCGCGGCCCTCCCCACCGGCGCCTGGCAGGCCGCCATGTGGGAGGACAAGATCTACGGCATCCCGACCTTCTCCAGCGGGTTCGCGCTGCCGGGCCAGTACTTCTACCGCGCGGACGTCTTCCAGGCCAAGGGCATCAACCCCGACGACGTGAAGTCCGCCGACGCCCTCATGGCCCTGGGCAAGGAGCTCACCAGTGCCAACTCCGGCGTCTGGGCCTTCGACGACGTGTGGCAGTACACGGCGCAGATCTTCAACTACGCCGACAAGTTCGCCATCGTGGACGGCAAGCTGACCTACAAGTACGAGCAGCAGGAGTTCCTCGAGGCGCTCAACTGGTGCTACAAGCTGGCGAAGTCGGGCTACATGCACCCGGACGCGCTGGCCGGCAACAACAACGACGCCAAGACCCGCTTCTACGCCGGCAAGGTCCTCATCACCGCCGACGGCCAGGGCGCCTGGAACGAGGCGGACGCCCAGGCGGGCATCGCGGCCAGCAAGGGCTACCGTCGCGGCTCCTTCAAGCCGTTCTCCGCCGACGGCAAGGCCACCCCGGCGCTCTTCCTCAGCTCCTCGGCCGGCATGTTCAGCTACCTGAACATCAAGCTGAAGCCGAGCCAGATCGAGGAGTGCCTGCGCATCGCCAACTTCATCGCCGCGCCGTTCGGTTCGCAGGAGTACACCCTCGTCAACTTCGGTGTCGAAGGGGTGCACTACACCATGGGCGCCAACGGCCCGAGCTACACCAAGCAGGGCCAGGCCGAGGTCCAGCAGCAGACCTACCCGTTCCTCGCCACGCCGGTCAACGTCATCAACAACCCGGACTTCCCGGACGTGACCAAGGACCGCTGCGCCTGGCTGGCCGAGGCCGCCAAGTACGCCTACAAGCCGGTGTTCTGGAACATGAACATCACGCTGCCCCAGCGCTTCACCACCGCGCTCGCCGCCCAGGCCGTCGAGGACACCATCAAGGACGTCTACCACGGCATCAAGCCGGTCAGCGCCTTCCAGGACGCCGTCAGCACCTGGAAGAACAGCGGCGGCGGCGACGCGATGGTCAGGTGGTACGACTCCGAGGTCCTGCAGAAGTACGGCACCGGGCAGTAAGCGGCACGGGTCCGAGCCGGCCCGGAACGACAAGGAGGAGAACCCGTGGCCTCGACGACGAGCGTCGCCACCGACACGAAGACCGAGCCGGGGAAGGCCGCCGCGCCCGCGCGGGCGAAACGGCTGAACTGGCGGATCCGGCTGCGCCGGGACAAGTCGCTGATCCTGATGACCCTGCCCGCCATCGCGCTGCTGCTGGTCTTCAACTACCTCCCGCTGTTCGGCACCGTCACCGCCTTCGAGTACTACGACCCGCTGGTCGGCGTGCTCCACAGCGACTGGGCCGGCTTCGACAACTTCCGCTCCCTGTTCGGGGATCCGCTGTTCTGGCACGCGCTGCTGAACACGCTCTACATCAGCGCGGTGCAGCTGGTGCTGTTCTTCCCGATCCCGATCGCGCTCGCGCTGCTGCTCAACTCCGTGCTCAGCCCGCGTATCCGGTCGATGATCCAGGCGATCACCTTCCTGCCGCACTTCTTCTCCTGGGTGCTGGTGATCACCCTGTTCCAGCAGATGCTCGGCGGCGCCGGACTGCTCAACACCTTCCTGCGCCAGCACGACATCGGCACCTGGGACGTGATGACCAACCCGCACACCTTCGCGCTGCTGGTCACCTCGCAGGTGGTCTGGAAGGACGCCGGCTGGGGCATCATCGTCTTCCTGGCCGCGCTCGCCGCCATCGACCAGAACCTCTACGAGGCCGCCGCGGTGGACGGCGCCGGGCGCTGGCGGCGGATGTGGCACATCACCCTGCCCGGCATGCGCAGCGTCATCGTGCTGATGCTCGTGCTGCGGCTGGGCAACGCGCTCACCGTGGGCTTCGAGCAGATGCTGATCCAACGCAACGCGGTGGGCCACGACGCGGCGGACGTGCTCGACACCTTCGCCTTCTACTACGGCATCGGCACCAACAACTACGGTTACGGCGCCGCGGCCGGCATCTTCAAGAGCGTCATCTCGCTGCTCCTGATCTGGGGGGCCAACAAGCTGGCGCACCGCTTCGGCGAGGACGGACTGTACCGAGGATGAGCAACGCACTTCTCACCGTTCCCCGGCGCCGCAACAGCCGGCGCCCCGTCTGGGAGGAGCAGCCGTCGGTCGCCGGCGAGACCGGCAAGGGGCTCGCGCTGACCTTCGTGGTGCTGCTGATCCTCTTCCCCGTCTACACGGTGGTGCTGACCAGCATCTCCACCCCGGGCGCCATCAACCGCGCGGGCGGCCTGGTGATCTTCCCCGACGGCATCACCTTCGAGGCCTACACCACGATGCTGACCGGCGGCCCCGTCCGCCAGGCCCTGCTGGTCACCCTCGGCATCACCCTGGTCGGCACGGTCATCTCGATGGTGGTCTCGGTGCTCTGCGCCTACGGGCTGTCCCGGGCCCGCTCGCTCGGCCACCGTTTCCTGCTGATGATCCTGGTGATCACGATGTTCGTCAGCGGCGGGCTGATCCCGAGCTTCCTGGTGGTCACCGAGCTCGGCGGCTTCGGCCAGTACTGGGCGCTGATCCTGCCCAGCGCGGTCTCCGTCTTCAACATCCTGGTGCTGCGCTCCTTCTACTCCGGGACCGCCGCCGAGCTGATCGAGGCCGCGCGCCTCGACGGGGCCAACGAGTGGCGCATCCTGTGGTCCGTGGTGCTGCCCACCTCACGCGCCGTCACCGCCGTGATCACGCTGTTCTACGCCGTCGGCTACTGGAACACCTTCTTCAACGTGATGCTCTACATGCCGACGCAGAGCGAGAAGTGGCCGCTGCAGTACGTGCTCTACGAGTACGTCAACCTCGGGATGAACATGCCGGGGCAGGTCAACTCCGGCTACGGCGTGGCCGGCCACTCGCAGACCGCGCCGCTGTCGCTGCAGATGGCGGTGGTGGTGCTGACCCTGGTGCCGATCGCGGTGGTCTTCCCCTTCATGCAGAAGCACTTCGCCAAGGGCGTCCTCACCGGCGCCATCAAGGGCTGACCGGGCGTCAGGGCCCCTAACCTGAGCAGCACACCGTGCACAGCCGTGCACAGCGCACAGCACAGAGCAGAGAGGGATCACCGGCATGGTGACACTGGCCGAGGTGGCCAAGGCCGCGGGCGTCTCCCCGAGCACGGTCAGCTACGTGCTCAGCGGCAAGCGCTCCATCTCGGAGCCCACGCGCCAGCGCGTGGAGGAGGCCATCAACGAGCTGGGCTACCACCCCAACGCTGGCGCCCGGGCGCTGGCGGGCAAGCGGTCGCACATCATCGCGCTGGTGGTGCCGCTGCGCACCGACGTGTACGTGCCGATCATGATGGAGATCGCCATCTCGGTGACCATGGCGGCCCGTCAGTTCGGTTACGACGTGCTGCTGATCACCAACGACGAGGGCCCGGACGGCGTCCGGCGCGTCGCCCGCAGCGGGCTCGCGGACGGGGTGATCCTGATGGACGTGCAGCTCGACGACCCGCGGATCGCCGTGCTGCGGGAGACCGGCACCCAGGCCGCGCTCATCGGCCTGCCCCGCGACGCGCGCGGACTGGCCTGCGTGGACCACGACTTCGCCCGCGCCGGCGCCCTCTGCGCCGAGCACCTGGCCGGCCTCGGACACCGGGAGGTCGCCTTCATCGGCTACTCCCCGGCGGTCTACCAACGCCATTCCGGCTACGCGGAGCGCACCCTGACCGGCTTCCAGGAGGCCGCCCAGGAACTCGGACTGCGGGTGCTGCACCGCCCCTGCGAGGGCACCTACGAGTCCACCGCCGGGGCACTGTCGCGGATCCTCGCGGACCGGCCGGGGACCACCGGCTTCGTGGTGCAGAACGAGGGCGCCATCGGCCCGCTGCTCTCCCTGCTGCGGACCTCCGGCCGGGTGGTCCCCGAGGACGCCTCGGTGGTGGCGCTCTGCCCCGAGCCGCTGGCCGACCAGTTCTCGCCGCGGCTCACCGCGGTCACCGGGCCGGCCCGGGAACTGGGCACCCGGGCCGTGGAGTTGGTGATGTCGCGGCTGGACGGGCGGCCCACCGACGAGGTCACCCTGCTCACGCCGGTGCTCACCCCCCGGGAGAGCTCCGGCCCGGCTCCGGTCACGTGAGCGCGAGTCAACTCGGGGACAAGGAGAGTGGGATGACGACGCGACGGCTGACCGGGCGCCTCGGCGGCCTGGCCTTCGGCGGCGACTACAACCCGGAGCAGTGGGACCCGGACGTCTGGAAGGAGGACGACCTGCTGATGCGGCGGGCCCGGGTGAACCTGGCCACCGTGGGCGTGTTCTCCTGGGCGCTGCTCGAACCGGAGGAGGGCCGCTACGCGTTCGACTGGCTGGACCAGCAGTTGGAGCGGCTGCACGCCAACGGCGTGGCCGTGGACCTGGCCACGCCCACGGCCTCACCGCCGCCCTGGTTCACCCTGGCCCACCCCGACGCACTGCCGGTGACCGAGCAGGGCGTCCGGCTGGTCCACGGCAGCCGGGACACCTACTGCCTCGCCGCCCCCGCCTACCGCGAGGCGTCGCGCCGGATCGCCGCCGCGCTCGCCCAGCGCTACGGCGCCCACCCGGGCGTGGCCATGTGGCACGTCCACAACGAGTACGCGACGGTGTGCGTCTGCGACCACGCGGCGGCGGGCTTCCGCCGGTGGCTCGGCGAACGGTACGGCACCCTGGACGCGCTCAACTCGGCCTGGGGGACGGCGTTCTGGAGCCAGCGCTACGGCAGCTGGGAGCAGGTCCTGCCGCCCAGGGCCACCCAGTGGCACCGGAACCCCGCCCAGGTGCTGGACTTCCGCCGGTACTGGTCGGACGAGGCGCTGGCCGCCTACCGCGAGCAGCGCGACGAGATCCGGGCGCGCAGCGACCGCCCGGTGACGACGAACCTGATGCTGCCCGGCTACCAGAACCTGGACCTGTGGGCCTGGGGCCGGGAGGTCGACGTCGTGGGCATCGACCACTACCCCGACGCGCCGGGCATCGACGCCGCGGCGGACACCGCCTTCGGCGGCGACCGGGCCCGCTCCTTCGGCGGCGGCCGGCCGTGGCTGCTGATCGAGCAGGGCACCTCGACGGTGTACGCGGGCGACCGCACCCTGCCCAAGCAGCCCGGTGAGCTGCTGCGCCACTCGCTCCAGCACCTGGCGCACGGGTCGGACGGGGTGCTGTTCTTCCAGTGGCGGCAGTCGCAGGCGGGCGCCGAGATCTGGCACTCGGCGATGGTCCCGCACGCCGGACCGGAGTCCCGGATCTTCCGGGAGGTGGTCGAGCTGGGGGAGACCGTCGCCCGGCTGGGCGAGCTGGCCGGGTCCCGGGTGACCGCGGAGGTCGCGGTGCTGCACGACTCCGACTCCTGGTGGGGCCTGGACAGCCAGGGCCTCCCGTCGTCGCGGCTCGACTACCACGGCGGCCTCCGCCGGGCCCACCGGGCCCTGTGGGACGCGGGCGTGACGGTCGACTTCGCGCATCCGGCGGCCGACCTGACGGGGTATCGGGTGGTGCTGGCCCCGGCACTGCATGTCCTGTCGGACCGGGCGGCCGAGAACCTGCGGGCGTACGTCGAGAGCGGCGGGACGCTGCTGGTGCAGTACTTCAGCGGGGTGGTGGACGAGCACTACCGCGCCCACCTGGGCGGCTACCCGGCCGCGGCGCTGCGGCAGGCGCTGGGCATCCGCGTCTTCGAACACCGGCCCCTGGAGGAGGGGGAGGTGCTGGTCCTGTCGGACGGATCGGGCGCGGGTGGGTGGAGCGAGTACCTGGAGCCGGGACCGGCGGAGCCGGTGGCCTCGTACCCGGACGGACGGCCGGCGCTGACGCGGTGCGGGTACGGGGCGGGCGTGGGCTGGTACCTCTCGACCGAGCTGGACGATGCGGGGTATGCGGCGCTGATCCGCAGGGTCCTCGCGGAGGCGGGGGTCGAGCCCGTCCTGCCCGATCTGCCCGAGGGCGCGGAGGCCGTGGTGCGGGAGGGTGAGGACGGCACCCGCTGGCTCTTCCTCCTCAACCACGGCGACACCCCCTGGCACCCCCAGGTCACCGGCCACGACCTCCTCACCGACCGCCCCACCCCCGCCTCTGGTCCGACCCTCCCCCCGGGAGCCTGCGCCATCCTCCGCAACCGGCCCTCGTGACGGGCGTTGGACGACGGACGTTGGCGGCCGGATCGGGTGCCCGGTAAACGCACCGACGTCCGGTGTCCCGCGATCCCGGCCGGACGGGAGGCGCCGTCGGCACCCGGCTGACCGCCGGGGTGAAGCGCGCCGTGCGCGCGCGGGCTGATGCCACGGCGTTCGGCCGGTCCTGGCGTCGGTGCGGGCCTGCGCCCCGGCGCGGGCTCTTCGGCCGGGGGCGCGTGTGGGCGCGCCGCAGGCGGGAGGGTGGGGCGGGGTCAGTCCTCTGTGAGGAGTTGGGCGCGGAGGGTGCCGAGCGCTCGCGCGAGGAGGCGGCTGACGTGCATCTGGGAGATGCCCAGGCGTTCGCCGATCTGGGCCTGGGTCAGCTCCTCCACGAAGCGCAGCGACAGGATCGTCCGGGACCGTTCCGGCAGTTCCGCGATCAGAGGCTTGAGGGATTCCGCGCACTCGATGTAGTCGAGCGCGGGCTCGTCGTAGCCCAGACGGCGGGCCAGGGGGCCCTCGACCTCCTCGCTGTCCGCCGCGGAGTCCAGCGTGCCGCTGGTGTACGCGTTCGCGGCCTGCTGGCCCTCGATGACCTCCGCGTCCGTCAGGCCCAGCCGTTCGGCCAGCTCGGCCACCGTGGGTTCGCGGCCGTGCAGCTGCTCGAGTTCGTCCGTCGCGCGCAGCAGATCCAGGCGCAACTCCTGGAGCCGGCGCGGGACTTGGACGGACCAGCTGGTGTCGCGGAAGAAGCGCTTGATCTCCCCGACGATGGTCGGCATCGCGAAGGAGGCGAACTCCACGCCCCGCTCGGGGTCGAATCTGTCGATCGCCTTGATCAGGCCGATCATGCCGACCTGGACCACGTCCTCGACGGGCTCGCTGCGGCTGCGGAAGCGGCGCGCCGCGAACCGCACCAGGGCGCCGTTCAGCTCGACCAGCGTGTTGCGGACGTAGGAGTACTCGATCGTCCCCTCCTCCAGCCCGCGCAGCCGTTCGAAGAGGACGGCCGACAGCGACCGCGCATCCAGCTTGCTGACCGTGCGCGGATCGGGGATCTCGGGCAGGTCGGACAGGCTCGCCGGCGGGGGCGGGAGTGGGAGCGCCTCGTGGACTCGGGTCATGCGGTCCTCCTGGGGGTAGACCATTCGGACGCCTTGTGGTCGGCATACCCCGTACCCGGAGCAACATGCAGCCCGGGTGTCTCTCATGCCCCGCGGGAACCGAGCATGCCGAAGGCTGCCAGCAGGACCGCCAGCCCCACCAGCAACCACACAACGTAGTCGCCCAGGCGCCCAGAGTGTAGACGGCGCACGGAGAGCACCGAGCGCCGGATCAGGCGCGCGGTCTGCCGGGCGGCCGGGGCGCGCAGTTCGAACGCCGGGGCGCGGAGCGCTGCCGCCGCGAAGGCGAGGGCCAGCAGCACCGAGCAGATGCCGAGCAGCACCCCTGCTGCGGTCCAGGAGGACTCCGGAACCGACAGCGTCGGGTGGACGGCGGGCAGGCTCAACGCCTCGGCGCGGTAGCCGGGGGCGTCGACGAACACGCCGGCCGCGGCGGCGATCGCCCGGGCCGGGACCAGGCCGACGGCCAGGCAGGCCGCCAGCAGCGCCGCCGGTACGGCGGTCAGCGGGCGCGGCAGCCGCCGCCCGGGCTCGCGGACCTCGGGCTGCTCGCCCTCCCCGCGGGTCTCGGGGACGTCCGGGTGCTCGACGGGGCGCAGGCCCGCGCCCCGGAACACCCGCAGGCCCGCGCGCAGCACGGCACCGCCGGTGACGGCCGACACCAGCACGAACAGACCGGGCAGCCAGGCCAGTTGCCGGCCCGCCGCGTCCTCGGCCAAACCCTTGCCGAGCCCGGTGCCGAAGGGCGGCAGCCCGGCCAGGGCCAGCCCGCCGATCGCGAACAGGACGGCGGGCAGCCGGAGTTCGCGCGCCCGCCCGAACAGGTCGTGCTCGTCCACCGAGCCGTAGCGGTCCAGCAGCACGCCGACGAGGCCGAAGAGCGCCGCCTTGACCAGCGCGTGGCCGGTCAGGTAGACGGCGGTCCCGGCCAGCGCCGCCGTGTCCAGCAGTGCGACCCCGGTCAGGAAGAGGCCGACATGGGCGATCGTCGAGAAGGCCAGCAGGCGCTTGAGGTGGCGCTGCTGCCAGCACATCAGCGCCCCGAGCAGGGCGGTGAGCACACCCAGGCCCAGCATCACGTCCCGGAAGGAGGAGGCCGGCACGCCGCCGGGGCCGGAGAAGACCACCCAGTAGATCCGGGCCACCCCGTACAGCCCCAACTCCACCATCACGCCCGACAGCAGCATGCAGACCGGTGTCGGTGCGACCGCGTGGGCGTCCGGGAGCCAGAAGTGGAACGGGGCCGTCGCCGCCTTCGTCAGCGGGCCGGCCAGTACCAGCACGAAGGCGCAGACCACCAGCGCGTCCGGCTTGCGGCCGTCGAGCGCCCGGCCGATCTGCGCGAAGCCCAACTGCCCGGTGCGCCCGTAGAGCAGCCCGATGCCGAGCAGGGAGCAGTACGCGGCAAGGGAGTTGACCACACCGAAGGTCAGCGCGCCGTGCAGCGGCCGCGGGTCCTCGATGCGGTAGCCGGTCAGCGCGTAGGCCACGGCACCCATCAACTCGAAGAAGACGAAGGCGTCGAACAGGTCGCCGGTGAGCGCGAAGCCGACCATGCCCGCCTCGAAGATCAGCAGCAGCGCGGGGAACACGCCGCCGTGCTCGGCCTCGGGCTGCTCCTCGAAGTAGTGCCAGGAGTAGGCGACGGCGGCCAGCACCAGCACCGCCGTCAGCAGTGCGATCCCGATGCCGAGCCGGTCGCCGACCAGGACGATGCCGACGCTCTGCCCGTGCGAGGGCCGCCAGCCGCCCTGCCAGTCCACCGTGCGGCCGTCGCCGGTGCGGGCGAACAGCACGGCCAGCAGCACGAGTTCGGCGGCCGCGCAGACGCCGGTGAACACGTCCCGGCCGACCCGCGGCAGGATCCGGCCGGCGACGGCCAGCACGGCTCCCGCGAGCAGCGGGAGGGCGACCGCCAGGGGAAGCAGTTCCGGGGGCGCGCTCACAGGCGTACCTGCTCGCCCTCAGCCGCGCAGCGCGGTCAGCTCGTGCGGGTCCACCGTTCCGTAGCGTTTGGCCAGTTGCACGACCAGGGCCAGCAGCAGGGCGGTCACCGTCGCGCCCACCACGACGTCGGTGAGGGCGAGGGCCTGGACCACGGGATCCACCACGGGCGTGTGCACCGAGGTGTCGCTGAAGACCGGCGCGGTCGCTCCACGCCGGTAGCCGACGGCCAGCAGCAGCACGTAGGTCGAGGACTGGGTCACCGCCAGGCAACCCACGGCGTGCACCAGGTTGCGGCTGGTGGCCAGGCCGTACATGCCGCACAACAGGATCCATCCGGCCACCAGGAACGGCAGTTGACCCATCATCACAAGCCTCCAGCGGTCAGGCGGTCTCGTCGGTGTCGGGGGCGACCTCGACGGCCTGCTCCAGGAAGTGCGCCAGCACCACGATCAGGCCGCTGGCCACCTCGGCGCCGACGACCGCGTTGAACAGCGGCACCAGGCCGGAGGAGGCGAGGTCGCGGAACTGGCCCAGCGGCAGGATGTTGCTGAGGAAGGACGCGCCGACCGCCAGTCCGGCCAGGCCGAGCACGGTGAAGCAGCCGGCGGCCACGGCGTCCGCCGCGTCCAGCAGGGCCATCGGCCGCACCCGCTTGAGGACCCGGTAGTCGGCGGCGACGTAGGAGAGGTGCAGGCCGGTCGCGGCGACCGCGCCGCCCTGGAAGCCGCCGCCGGGGCTCAACGCCCCGTGGGCCACCAGGTAGCCGCCGACCAGCAGGGTGACCGGCAGCAGCACGGTGCCCAGCAGCCGGGTGCTGGGCATCACGGGGGCAGGGCGCGGGCGGTGCTCCTGTTCCCCCCGGGCCAGCCGCAGCAGCAGCACCGCGCCCAGGACGGAGGCGAACAGGATCGACTCCTCGCCCAGGGTGTCCAGGGCGCGCTGGTCGAAGTTGACGGAGGAGACGCTGTTGGAGGTGCGCTGCTTCAATGCGGCCGACACCGCGCGGGCGCCGTAGGGGTGGGAGCTGGTCCCGAAGTGCGGCAGTTGCAGCGCGGCCGCGGTGAGCCAGCCGGCCAGCACCAGGGCGGCCAGCCCGAACAGCCAGAGCCGGACCCGCTGGCTCACCGCTGCCTCCCGCGACCGCGCACCGCCCGGATCGCCAGCAGGATCAGCAGGGGCGTCAGCGCGGTGCCGACGCCGAGTTGGGAGAGTCCGACGTCGGGTGCCTGCAGCGCGGTGAACAGCAGCGCCAGGGAGATCCCGAGCAGGGCCAGGACCACGGCCTGGCGCACCGGGTCGCGGGCCAGCACGGCGGCCGTGGCGCAGGCGGCGGTCATCAGCAGGACGGCGAGGATGATCCAGTCCATGTCAGTGTTCCACCTCCTCGGGTCCGTCGGGGTCGAGCAGGGCGGTGACGCGCCCCAGCGCGCTGGTGGTGACGGCGCCCCCAGCGGCGATGAGCACGCCGGTGAAGAGCAGCTTGACCGCGGCCCGGCCCGGTCCCGTGTCCACCGCGAGGGCGAGCACCACGAGCGGAGCGCCCAGCGAGGAGGCGGGGGCGAGGGCGTGCAGGCGGTCGTAGACGTCACGCAGCAGGAGCAGTCCGGCCGCGGACAGGAGCAGTGCGGCGCAGCCCGGCACCAGCAGCACCAGGGCGGCCAGGTGACGTGCCGTCATGTGCCGCGCCTCCGTTCGACGCCGGGGCGCTCGCCGGCGAGCAGCCGGGTGAAGACCAGCGTGCCGGCGGGGGAGAGGACGGCGAGGACCAGCGCGAGGTCGCCGTAGGAGCTGCGGGTGAGCCCCTGCGCGAGCAGCAGGAACACCACCGCCGTCACCGTCGCGGCGAGCGCGACGCCCGGGAGGCGGTACTCCGGCGGCCCGTAGAGCGTCCGCACCAGGCAGGGCAGCAGTCCGCCGACCGTCAGGACAAGGGCGGCGATCAGCCAGGCGTTCACGGCCGCACCTGCCGGGACGTCAGCACCCTTTCCAGCGCGCCGCCTTCGGCGCCGGGAAGGGTGTGCACCAGCATCCGGTTGCGCCGGGAGGTGAGGGTGTAGCTGCCCGGGGTGGCCGACATCGCGAGCGCGGCCCACGCCAGACCGGTGTCGCGGTGGAGCTCCAACTCGCGGAAGCCGCCGCGGCGGCCGGGCCGGAAGAGGGCGGCGACGAGCCGGCCGGTGTCGGTGAGCAGGCTCCACGGCCAGGCCCAGAGCGCGGCGAGGGCGCCGCGTCCGCCGCCCGTCCGGGCACCGCCGATACGGCGGACGGGGGG
>NZ_JBHSQJ010000068.1:12458-22806 GCF_042658505.1 Streptacidiphilus monticola
GTGCTCGCGCAGCGCGGCCGCCAGGGCGATGGCCACGGCGACGGCGGTCTCGAGCCAGGTGACCGTGCTGATGAAGACCAGCTCCAGGCCCGTCAACAGCACGGTCCAGACGACGACTTCGGCGACTTCGTCCATCGCGAGCGCCCCTCCCTACGCCGGTGGGGGAGGCGGAGCCGGCTGGGGCTCCGGCTGGGGCGGCGGCACCGGGTCCGGCAGCGGAGGGGGCGGACCGGGAGGCGGCTCCGGCGGTCCCACCGGCTCCGGGATCGGCGGCCCGGGCGGCGGCTCGGGCGGCTCCGGGATCGGCGGCGGGTCCCCTGGCCGGGGCGGGATGATGTCGGGGTCGGGCGGGGCCGGGACGGTCATGTCACTCTCTCCTCCAGCTCGTCCAGCTCGCTCCTGACGGTTCCGGGCGCACGGAACGCTCCGCGCGGCCGGATTCACTTGCCGAGAGCGTTCGCGAGCTCGCCCTTGTTCATGTGCGAGCGGCCCTTGATGTTGCGCTTCTTCGCCTCTTCGTACAGCTGGTCCCGGGTGGGGCCCTGTGCCCCGCTGTGGGAGCGCTTGCCGCCCCGGTGCCCCGAGGAGACGTCCTTGACGGAGGTCCGGCTGGCGGTCTTGGACTCACCGTGCCGCGCCCGCTCCTTGTTCACCGTCCGCGCGGCGATCTCCTTGGCGCGCTTCTCGGACTCGCCACGCTGCTCGGCGCTCTCCTTGATGTGCTCGTACTGCCGCTCCCGCTTGGGGCTCGAACCGGCAGGCATCGCTGCACCTCCCTGCCTCGTGTGGTCGTTCTCTGTCCGTTCCGGTCCGCGCCTACCCCCGCCTCCGCACCCGAACCACCCGCCCCCACCCGTGGCGTGCGGGGGTGGGGCACCCGGACACCCGCGGCGCCGGGCCCCAGACCCGGTGACGGCCCCCGTCGGTGTCCCTGGGGCCTGTCCGGTCGTCCGCCGAACGATGCAGGAGACGGGCCCCGCGCGTCGCCCGCGCGGAGCGCGGCGAGCCTGCGGTCCGCCGGGCGGCTTCGATGCGGTCGCGGACGCCGAGTCGTCCAGCGGCCTGCCTCGGCGACGCGTGGGCGCTGGGCGCAGCGGGGGCGCGTGGGGTCGCCCGCGCGGAGCGCGGCGAGCCTTGCGGTCCGCCTGGCTGGGTTCGGTGCGGTGGCGGGGGTCGACTCGCCTGCCGTGGGCGGGCGCGTGGGCGCTGGGCGCACAGCGGAGCGCGTGGGCACTCGGCGGGGGCAGGGGTGACGCGTGGGCGGCCACGGGGCGGAGCATCGGGCTCCCCGCGAAGCGGGAGGTTTCCGGGAGGGGATCGGGGCCAGACGCTTGGCATGAGTACGAAGGTCTCCGACCAGATTCTCTCCCGCCTGCGTGAATGGGGGGTCGAGCACGTCTTCGGCTACCCCGGCGACGGGATCAACGGGCTGCTGTCCGCATGGGGGCGAGCCGACAACCGGCCGCAGTTCGTGCAGGCCCGGCACGAGGAGATGGCCGCCTTCGAGGCGGTCGGCTACGCGAAGTTCTCCGGGCGGGTCGGCGTCTGCGCCGCCACCTCGGGGCCGGGAGCCATCCATCTCCTCAACGGCCTCTACGACGCCAAGCTCGACCACGTCCCCGTCGTGGCCATCGTGGGGCAGACCAACCGCAGTGCGATGGGCGGCAGTTACCAGCAGGAGGTGGACCTGCTGACGCTGTTCAAGGACGTCGCCTCCGCCTACTGCCAGATGGTCACCGTCCCGGAGCAGCTGCCCAACGTCCTGGACCGGGCGCTGCGCACCGCCGCCGCCTGGAAGACGGTGACCGCGGTCATCGTCCCGGCCGACGTGCAGGAGCTCGACTACAGTCCGCCCGAGCACGCCTTCAAGATGGTCCCGTCCAGCCTCGGCATGCCGCACTGGGCGCCGGTGCCGTCCGCCGAGGACCTGCAGCGGGCCGCCGAGGTGCTCAACTCCGGCAAGCGGGTGGCCATGCTCGTCGGCCAGGGCGCGGCGGGGGCGCGGGCGCAGGTCGAGCAGGTCGCGGAACTGCTCGGCGCCGGCGTCGCCAAGGCGCTGCTCGGCAAGGACGTGCTGCCGGACACCCTGCCCTATGTCACGGGCGCCATCGGCCTGTTGGGCACCCGCCCCTCCTACGAGCTGATGCGGGACTGCGACACCCTGCTCACCGTCGGCTCCAGCTTCCCCTACAGCCAGTTCCTGCCCGAGTTCGGCAAGGCCCGGGCCGTGCAGATCGACATCGACCCGTTCATGGTCGGCATGCGCTACCCCTATGAGGTCAACCTCGTCGGCGACGCCGGCCGCACCCTGGACGCGCTGATCCCGCTGCTGCACCGCCAGTCCGACCGGCACTGGCAGGAGCAGGTGGTCAAGAACAGCGAGCGCTGGTGGGAGGTGATGGAGCGCCGTGCCCAGGTCCCGGCCGACCCGGTGAACCCCGAGTACGCCGTGCACGCGCTGGACGCGCTGCTCCCCGGGGACGCCATCGTCACCGCGGACAGCGGCTCCGCCGCCAACTGGTACGCCCGGCACCTGCGGTTTCGCGGCTCGATGCGCGGGTCGCTGTCGGGCACCCTGGCCACCATGGGGCCCGGCGTCCCGTACGCCATCGGCGCGAAGTTCGCCCACCCCGACCGTCCCGTCATCGCGATCGTCGGCGACGGCGCGATGCAGATGAACGGGCTGGCCGAACTGCTCACCGCCGCCAAGTACTGGACGCAGTGGGAGGACCCGCGGCTGGTCGTGGCGGTGCTGAACAACCACGACCTGAACCAGGTCACCTGGGAGATGCGGGCCATGGAGGGCTCCCCGCAGTTCCTGCCCTCGCAGCAGCTGCCCGACGTACCCTACGCCCGGGTGGCCGAACTCTTCGGCCTGCACAGCTGGTTGGTGGAGAAGCCGGACGAGGTCGAGCCCGCCTGGCGCGAGGCGCTGAACGCGGACCGGCCCTGCCTGATCGAGATCCGCACCGACCCCGCCGTGCCGCCGATCCCGCCGCACGCCACCTGGGACCAGATCCAGGCGGCCGCCGAGTCCGTGCTCAAGGGCGACAGCGACCGCGTCGACATGGTCCGGCAGGGCTTCCGGGCCAAGCTCCAGGAGTTCCTGCCGGGCAACGGGAGGCACCACTGATGCTGCGTCCTCTGGAGGAGGTCAGGAACGGCCGGTTCCAGCGTTCGCTGGCGCTGGCCACCGGGCTGGGCTCGGTGGTGACCAGCGCGGAGATCTACCTGGAGCACGACCGGGCCGGCTTCGGCAACAAGGTGATGTGGTGGCCGGTGCTGCTCGGCCCGGTCGGCGCGGCCGCGGGCCTGGCCGGGGCGCTCTCCGAGCGGTCCGCGCGCACGCTGCTGCCGCTCGCGTCGGCGGCCATCGTCGCCAACGGCCTGCAGGGGACCTGGCTGCACCTGCGGGGCATCGGCGACAAGCCTGGCGGCTGGAGCCCCGCCACTCTGCGCTACAACGTGGAGATGGGGCCGCCGCTGTTCGCCCCGCTGCTGATGACCATGGTCGGCGGCATGGGCCTGGTCGCCGCCGTCCTCCGGCGCGAGGGTGCGTCCGCATGAGCGGATGGGACGTCATGTCCCAAGCGGGGCACTGGGATCCGGTCACCCGTGCGGCGGTGGAAGCCCGCCTGGGCCCCTGGGACGAGCCGAGCTTCTTCACACCGGCCGAGTGCGCGGTCGCCCGCGCGCTGCTCGACCAGCTGCTGGACCGGCCGGACGCGCCCGTGTTCGAGATGGTCGACGCCCGGCTGAACCAGAACCGCACGG
Organism: Streptacidiphilus monticola; assembly: GCF_042658505.1. Classification (NCBI taxonomy): domain Bacteria; kingdom Bacillati; phylum Actinomycetota; class Actinomycetes; order Kitasatosporales; family Streptomycetaceae; genus Streptacidiphilus; species Streptacidiphilus monticola. The sequence continues at coordinate 16,233 of NZ_JBHSQJ010000068.1, forward strand.
ACGGCTGGCGCTACGGCGACATGCCCGAGGACCGGGACGCCTGGCGGCGCTCCCTGGCCGCGCTGGACGAGGACGCGCGGGAGGCGCACGCCGGCTCCCACTTCGCCGACCTGGCCCGCACCGAGCAGCGCGATCTGGTGCGCTCGGTCCAGGAGTTGGGGCCCAAGCCGTGGCACGGGCTGAACGCGGCGCACGTGTGGAGCCTGTGGACCCGGTACGCCTGCTACGCCTACTGGTCCCACCCGGTGGCCTGGAGCGAGATGGGCTTCGGCGGCCCCGCCTACCCGCGCGGCTACCTGCGGCTGGCCGGGGGGCAGCGAGAGCCCTGGGAGCCGGAGATGGACACCGAGGCGCCCCCGGCCGAGCCGCCGACGCGGCGCCCGGTGCCGCCCGGCCCGCCCGTGCGCCACTCGCGGCTGCGCGCCGCCGCGGCGACGCTGGCCGCGACCGCCCGCAGCGACCGTGACGTGCGCGAGCGCAACGCCTCCGCCTGGCTGCCCGGCAACGAGGAACTGCTGCCCGGGATGCGGAAGTTCGCTGACCAGGACGAGGTCGACCTGGTCGTCGTCGGCTGCGGGGCCGGGGGAGCGACGCTCGCCCAGCGGATGGCCCGGGCCGGGTGGCGGGTGGTGGTGCTGGAGGCGGGTCCGTTCTGGAACCCCGAGCGCGACTGGGTCAGTGACGAGGCCGGCTCCCACCATCTGTACTGGACCGAGCCGCGGGTCATCGACGGCTCCGACCCGGTGCCGCTGGGGTCCAACAACTCCGGCCGCGGCGTGGGCGGTTCGATGATCCACTTCGCTGGCTACGTGCCCCGGTTCCACCCCTCGGACTTCCGCACCCGGAGCGAGGACGGCGTCGGCGCGGACTGGCCGATCAGCTACGAGGACCTGCGCCCGTACTACGAGCGGATCGAGCGGGAACTGCCGGTGGCCGGCCAGTACTGGCCCTGGGGCGACCCGCACCCGTACTCCCACGCGCCGCACCCCGTCGGCGGCAACGGCGAGATCTTCCTGCGCGGCGCGGCCCAGTTGGGCATCGACGCGCGGGTCGGCCCGGTCGCCATCACCAACGGCCGCTTCGGCAACCGTCCGCACTGCATCTATCGCGGATTCTGCCTGCAGGGCTGCAAGGTCAACGCCAAGGCGTCGCCCCTGATCACCCACGTGCCGGACGCGCTCGCGCACGGCGCGGAGATCCGCGCCCACTCGATGGCGAGCGAGGTCGTGGTCGGGCAGGACGGTCGCGCCTGCGGCGTACGGTACTTCCGCGACGGCCGCGAGCGGATGCAGCGCGCCCGGGTGGTCGCCGTCGCCGGCTACTCGATCGAGACGCCGCGGCTGCTGCTCAACTCGGGCCTGTGCAACGAGTACGACCTGGTCGGCCGCTACGTCATGGTGCAGGGCGCACCGCAGACGGCCGGACGCTTCACGGACCAGATCCACATGCACAAGGCCCCGCCGCCCGAGGTGACCAGCGAGCAGTTCTACGAGACCGACCCGGGACGGGACTTCGCGCGCGGGTTCAGCATCCAGAACATCTCGCCGCTGCCCATCACCTGGGCCGAGCACGTCACCGCGCAGGGTCACTGGGGCCCCGAACTCCGGGACTACATGCGGGACTACACGCACTGGGCGACGCTCGGCGCGCTGTGCGAGCTGCTGCCGCAGCCGGACAACCGGGTCACCCTGGCGGAGGAGACGGACCGGCACGGGCTGCCGGTCGCCCGGTTCAGCTACTCGCAGTGCGAGAACGACCGCCGCAACATCCGCGCGGCGGCGCGGGTGATGGAGGATCTGCTGGCGGCGGCGGGCGCGAGCGAAGTGATGACGGTCGACCGCTACGCGCACCTGGTCGGCGGCTGCCGGATGGCCACCCGTCCGGAGGACGGCATCGTCGGTCCGGACCTGCGGACGTTCGCCGTGCCCAACCTCCTGATCACGGACGGCTCCGTCCTCCCCACGCAGGGCAGTGCCAACCCGGCCCTCACCATCATGGCCCTCGCCGACCTGGCTGCCGCCCGCCTGGTCGCCGACCCGCCGTAACGGCGCAACCTGCCAAGGCCGTTGGGCGAGCCTCGGGAACGGCGCGGCCCGGGTCGGGTTGCCCCGTGCCCCGGCACGGTGCCGGACGGACTCGACGCGGGCGGTCAGGCGCCTGCGGCTCGGGCGGCCCGGGAGTGTCGGGGGAGACCTTCCGGCCCTCCGGCCCGGAGGGCGTCCCCGCTCCGGTGAGGGTCTGGCAGGATGCCCGCATGCGGATACTGATCTTGGGTGGGACCCGGTTCGTCGGGCTGCATGTCGCGCGGACCGCGCTGGCCGCGGGCCATGAGGTGACCGTGCTGCACCGGGGACGGAGCGGGCCCGGCGTCCTGCCGGAGGCCGAGCACCTGCTCGCGGACCGGGACGTCGACCTCTCCGTGCTGCGCGGACGCAGCTGGGACGCCACAGTCGACGTCAGCGCATACTTCCCGCGCCAGGTCAGGGAGTTGGCCGCCGCCCTCGCCCCCGGCGCGGCCGGGCGCTACCTGCTCGTCTCCTCCCTGGCGGTCTACGACACCCCCGCCGCCCCGGGCTTCGCCGAGGATTCCCCACTGCTCCCGGCGGACGGTCCCGAGCCTGAGGCCGTCACCCCGCAGACCTACGGCGTCCTCAAGGTGCAGTGCGAGCGTGCCGCCCGCGCGGCGTTCGGGCCGGACGTGCTGCTGGTCCGGCCCACATACGTGATCGGCCCGCAGGACTACACCCACCGCTTCGACTACTGGGTCCAGCGCCTCGCCCGGGGCGGCGAGGTCCTGGCACCCGGACGGCCGGACGCGCCGGTCCAGGTGGTCGACGCCCGCGACCTCGCCGCCTGGATGCTCTCGCTGCTGGAGCACGGCGCCTCCGGCGCCTATCACGCCGCCACCCCGCCGCCCTTCACCATGGGCGACCTGCTCGGCGCCGCGGCCTCCGCGGTGTCCCCGCCCGGGACGACGGTGACCTGGGTGGACGACGCGTTCCTGGCCGCTCGTGGGGTGGGGTCGGCCGCCCTGCCGCTGTGGACGACCGACCCGCTCGTCCGCGCCACCAGCACCGCGGACCCGGCCGCCGCCCTCGCGACCGGGCTGAAGCTCCGCCCGGTCGCGGAGTCGGCCCGCGACATCGAGCCCTTCGAGCCGGTGGCGGGGACACTGACGCCCGCTCAGGAGGCAGAGCTGCTGGCCGCCTGGCACCGGCGGTAGCGCCGCCCACGACCGCGCCGCACCCGAAGGCTAGTTGACGATCCGTCAGAAAACATGAGCAGGGCTCTTGTTATACCTACCGTCCAGTACCTACCGTGGCTCCGACCGACGCACCGCTCCCTCCCACCCTCAAGGAGTACGCGTGTACGGATCCACCACGTCCAGAAGGGCGCTGCCCTCCCTCGCGGCAGCCCTGCTGCTGGCCGGCGCCGCCTGGGGCGCCGGCGGCGGCACACACGCCGTCGCCGACACCCGGCCCGCGGCCGTGGTCGCGCTCGGGGACAGCGCCATCTCGGGCGAAGGAGCGGGCACCGACACGGGCGACGCCTACGTCGCCGGCACGGACGGGCCCGCGAACTACTGTCACCGGCACAGCCAGTCCGAGATCTTCGACACCGGCCTCACCGGCGTCACGCCCATCGACCTCGCCTGCTCCGGCGCGCAGACCGGCGACCTGGTCAGCGACCCGGCGCTGGCCGCGATCACCGGCGGCGGCAGCGGGGACTTCGGCGAGCCCCGGCAGGACGTCCAACTGGCGGGCGTGGCAAGCAAGTACGACGTCAAGATGGTCGTCGTCACGATCGGGGCCAACGACGACTTCGACTTCAGCGGGATCATGGAGAGCTGCCTCGGCCAGTACTTCCCCGTCCCCAAGTCCCAGGGCTGCCGGGACACCATCGGCAGCGCGACCATCAGCGCCCGCGCCAAGGCGGTCCAGCCCAAGGTGCGGGCCGCGCTGACGAACATCCGCAACGTCATGCGGAACGCCGGATACGCGGACGGGGACTACCAGTTGGTGCTCCAGTCCTACTTCACGCCGATCACCCCGGACATCCGCACCAACACCTACGCGGGCAAGGTCGCCGCCGGCTGCCCGGCCTTCCCGGAGGACCTGGCCTGGGGCCACAACTGGGTCGTGCCCACCCTCGACGACGCGCTGCGCCAGGCGGCGGAAGGCGTCCCCGGCGTGCGGTTCCTGGACCAGCGCCGGGTCAGCTACGGACACGAGGTCTGCGCCGAGTGGACCAGCTCGCCCTACGAGTACACCAACGGCGACGTCATCGACCTGAGCGAGAACACCCGTAACGGCTGCGACTACTCCATCGGCATCCTCGGCCTGTGCGAGAACGAGATCCGGCAGTCCTACCACCTGCGGGTCGCCGGATACCAGGGCGAGGGCGCCTGCCTCGGCCAGTTCTACCGGGCGCCGCAGCAGCAGGAGGCCTACTGCACCCTCAACCAGGCCGACGGCACCTCGATCCTGCCGCTGGCACCCGGTCGGTCCTCCTTCGCCGACGTGCCGGAGGACGGCGCCTGGTACCAGCTGACCAACCAGGCCGACGGGAAGGTGCTCGACCTCTCCGGCGGCGGCAGCTACGGCGACGCGACCAACGGCCGGCTCGCCATCACCTATCCGGCGGACGGCGGGCTGAACCAGTCCTTCGTCCTGGAGGCCAGGACCGGCGGCGCCTACGAGCTGGACTTCAGCGGCAACCGGAACATGTGCCTGGACGCGACCGGAGCCGCCACCACCGCCGGCACCCGGATCGAGCAGTGGGGGTGCAACGGCGGCGGCAACCAGCACTGGCTGCTGGAACCGGCCGGCGCCGCCGGCGGCTGGTACCGGATCGCCGACTCGCAGAACCCGTCCATGGTCGTCACCGCGGGCGCGGACAAGGACGCGAACGGCAACACCGTCACCACCCTCCAACCCGACACCGGCGCGGCCGGGCAGCTGTGGCAGCTGACCAAGCTGGGCATCGTCTACCTCCACGGTTGAACCGCCGAAGCCCCGGCACCCGGGGCCCGGCGACCGGTGGGGGGCGTGCTGTGTAGCACGGNCGGGTAGGCGCGCGGAGCAGCAGAACGTGACCGCGCACGGAGGATCGCATGGAGCGGGCGCAGCCGGGACCTGGTGCCACCACTCAGCAGGGTCGTGCCGGGGGACCGCGCGGCCCCGCGCCGGGCCGTCCGCCTGAGAGCCCCACCGGACTGTCGGTCACCGTCCGCACCCAGCCGGGCGGCGTGGTGGTCGCCCTCGACGGCGAACTGGACCACGGCACCGTCGGCCAGCTGAGCCCGGTCCTGGAGGGGATCCGGGTGCTCGGGGCGGACCGGGTCATCCTGGACTGCGCCAGGCTCAACTTCTTCGACTCGTCCGGACTCCGCGTGCTGCTGCGCGGCAGGCGGCTCGCGGAGGCGGAGGGTGGCTCGCTGGAGCTCGCGGCCCCCCAGCCGATGCTGGAGCTGACCCTGCGTCTGACCGGCACCTGGGACCTCTTCCCGGTGCACCGCACCCTGGAGGACGCCTGGCTCGACGGATGACGGGACGCCCGCAGGCGAGGACACTCGGTACTGAGCCCGCTGGCGCACCCCAGGCGACTCGGACGGACGGAAGCGAGGCTGTCATGGGCGCCGATCTCTTGCACGAACTCGCCGCGGACCACGTGGCGTTGACCAACTACACCGCCGCCCTGCAGGGCACGCCGCTCGGCCACCCCGAGCGCCGGGTCCTGGTCCAGGGAGCGGCCCGGCTGCTCGCCGCCCACGCGGCCGCCGAGGAGGCGTACCTCTACCCGCTGCTGCGCACCCTGCCCGGCGGCGACAAGGACGCGGCGGACGCGGCCCAGCGCCGCACGGCGCAGATGGAGGCGGTGCTGCGGGAGCTGGACCGGCTGGACGTCCACTCGCCCCAGTTCGACCGGCTGGTCGCCCAGTTCACCGAGCTGGCCAGCGCGCACCAGCGTGGCGACGAGGCCAACCTGTACCCCGTCGTCAAGTCCTGCGCCTCGACCCAGCAGCTGTCCGAACTCGGCGAGCGCGCACGGGAGCTGAAGGCCGAGGCGGGCCGCACCCACGTCCGCACCGAGCCCCCGGCCGACACCTACCAGCACGGCGAGCCCAGCCTCGGGGAGAAGCTGCGGCTGCTGTTCACCAACCGCGGCGGCTGGCAACGGTGGCAGCCCAGATAGCGGAGCTGCTGCGGGAGCACGGCCGCACCTTCGCGGCCGAGGCCGGGATCACCCTGCGCGACCAGCCCTCGCCGCTGTACCGGCTGCTGGTGCTCTCGCTGCTGTGCTCGACGCGGATCTCGGCGTCCATCGCGGTGGACGCCGCCCGCGAACTGTCCCGCGACGGGCTGCGCACCGCGCGGGCGATGGCTGACGCCGACTGGCAGCGCATCGTCGACGCGCTCGGCCGCGCCCACTACCGCCGCTACGACGAGAGCACGGCGACCGCCCTCGGCAAGGGCGCCCGGCTGCTGCTGGACCGCTGGGGCGGGGACCTGCGCCGCCTGCGGGACGACGCGGAGTCGGCGGCGGGAGCCGACGGGGGCCTGGCCGGCGCCGT
>NZ_JBHSQJ010000068.1:22846-37942 GCF_042658505.1 Streptacidiphilus monticola
GCGGCTGCGGGAGCACCCGCGGATCGGACCGGTGGGCGCGGCGATCTTCTGCCGCGAGGCGCAGGGCGTCTGGCCCGGACTGCGGCCCTACTTCGACGAGGCGACGCTGCGGACGGCCCGTCAACTCGGCCTCCCGGCAACGGTGGACGGCCTCGCCGACCGCGTCGGCCGACCCGGCGACCTGCCCCGCCTCGCCGCCGCGCTCGTGCGTTCCGCACACCAGTAGGGGGCGCGAGGCCGCAGACGTGTGCGGCTGCGGCGACGTGGGCGCGACCAGCCCACCACGTAGGGAGGTTCGTCCCGCGGTCGGGGTCGGACCTCCCTCGGCGGTGTGTTGCTCGCGCAGGGCGCACCTCCCGCCGTGGGGGGCACCCCCGGCCGAATGCTGGCGGAGGGTGGGAGATCTCGCGCCCCTGGCGGAGCCCCGGCGGGCACGGGGCTACTGGAGGTTGGTGGTGGGGGCCTCCGCCGCCGCGGGCGGCGGGGTGAGGAGGACCCGCGCGGCTGCCAGGGCCTCGATGTGGTCGCGGGCCCCGGTGTAGACGCAGAGGGTGTAGCGCAGGTCCTCGACGCGGGGGTCGAGCGGCCGGTGGGCGAGCGCGTCGAGCTCGTCCACGAGCCGCCGCAGTTCCCGCAGATTGATGAGTGGCATTCCAGCTCCCCGGTGTGACTGGTGCGCGTGTACCCCGGAGGGGCTCGGGCACTCCCTCCGTTTAGGCGCTCGAAGGCCGGGCAGTCGCGCGACAGGTCCGCCGACGGGTCCGCCCGACAGCGGTCAGCGGTGGACCGCCGCGCAGTGAGAGGAGCAGTGGGCCGATGGCGGGCACGGTCGAATTCCCCGTCCTGGTACGTCTGATCGGCCGGGGGCCGCGCGAGTCGGCGGGCGTCGGGTGCCTGCTGCGCTATCTGCCGGAGGACCCCTTCGCGGTGCACCTGCAGTTCCCCGGTGCGCTCACGGAGGACGGCGAGGACGCGGTGTGGGTGTTCTCGCGCGAACTGCTGACCCGGGGCGCCGCCGGCGCCCGCGTCGGGGACGGAGACGTCCGGGTGCTGCCTGGCCGCCCCGGCCGTACCTACATTCAGCTGCGCTCGGGAACGGGCGCGGCGCTTCTCGAGGTGGAGACCGAACGGCTGCACGAGTTCGTGCGGGCGAGCGAGGACTGCGTGCCGCCGGGCGCGGAGTCCGGATGGCTGGACTGGGACGCGGAGTTGACCCGGCTGCTGTACGACTGAACGTTTGCTCCGTTCGGGCCCCGGGTAGTCGCCGGTCGCCCGCGAACGGGCATGATTGTTCCGTGATCCACGCCCTTCGACCGAGGCAGGGAGCGGCTGGGATGTCGAGCACCACGGAGACGAGCAGCACCGAGGAGCCCGGACGGTTCGCCGTCGCGGAGTCCGACCAGGACGAGAGCGTCGTCCTGGCACTGAGGGGGGAGTTGGACCACGACACAGCCCCGGCGCTGCGCGACGCCCTCGAGCGTTCCATGGCCCTGATCGACGGCCGGCCGGGCGGCACCGGAGCCGGAGCCGGCCGGATCGTCGTGGACTGCACGGAACTGCGCTTCTGCGACTCCACCGGTCTGAACCTGCTGCTGAAGGCCCGCATGACGGTCCGGGACCGGGGCGGTGCGCTCGCCCTGGCGGGGATGCGGCCGCAGGTGGCGCGGGTCTTCGAGATCACCGGCGCGGACTCGGTGTTCCCCACGTTCGCCTCGCTCGAGGAGGCGCTCGGCTCCGGCGGTGCCCGGTGAACGCCCTACCCGCGCCGGTCCAGACGCGGCGCCTGGCCCTGTTCGGCGCGAAGGGCGTCGTCGGGCGCTGCCGCGACTTCACCCGGGAGGCGCTGGAGGACTGGGGCTGGTTCGAGGGCGCCGACGAGGACCGGCAGGCCGTCGCCGACGACGTGCTGCTGCTGGTGTCCGAACTGGTCGCCAACGCCTGCCTGCACGCGGGCGGACCCGAGGAGCTGGTGCTGGACCTGGACCAGCGGCGGCTGCGGGTGGAGGTGGTCGACGCGAGCCCGGTGCGCCCGGTGCCGCGGCGGCCCGGTGACGTCACCCAGCCCGGCGGCCACGGGCTGCGGGTGGTGGAGCGGCTGGCCAGGGAGTGGGGCAGCCAGCCGCGGGGTGGGGGAAAAGCGGTCTGGATCGAGGTGGACACCCCTTGACCGTGGGACGATGGGAGCCCCGGAACCGGACCCCAGCCCGCGAGGCCGCAGATGAACGGATCAGCTGAGGAACGTCTCGGAGAGGACGGCCTCGAGGCGCTGCTGTCGAGTCTCACCGCCGTGCGCGACGGAGACCTCTCGGTGCGCCTGCCCGACCGGCCCGACGGCCTGCTCGGCGACATCGCCAAGGTCTTCAACGGGATGGTCGACCAGCTGTCGCTGGTGGTCTCCGAGCTGGTCCGGGTGTCCCAGGAGGTCGGCGGCGAGGGCAGGTTGGGGGGCCAGGCCAAGGTCCCCGGCGTGAGCGGCGTCTGGCAGGAGCTCACCACCAGCGTCAACGCCATGGCGGACAACCTGACCGACCAGGTCCGCTCGATCGCCCAGGTGACCACGGCGGTGGCTCGCGGCGACCTGTCGCAGAAGATCGAAGTGGACGCGCGCGGAGAGCTGCGCGAGCTGAAGAACACCGTCAACACGATGGTCGAGCAGCTGTCGGCGTTCGCCGGCGAGGTCACCCGGGTCGCCCGTGAGGTCGGCACCGAGGGCAACCTCGGCGGCCAGGCGCGCGTCGTGGGGGTGGCCGGCACCTGGAAGGACCTCACCGACAACGTCAACGTGATGGCGTCCAACCTGACCGACCAGGTCCGCTCGATCTCGCGGGTGGCCACGGCGGTCGAACGGGGCGACCTGTCCCGGAAGGTGACGGTCGAGGCGAAGGGCGAGGTCGCGGCGCTGGCCGGGGCGATCAACTCGATGGTGGACACGCTGTCGGCGTTCGCGGACGAGGTCACCCGGGTCGCCCGGGAGGTCGGCACCGAGGGGCAGTTGGGCGGCCAGGCCCGGGTCCCCAACGTCGCGGGCACCTGGAAGAACCTCACCGACAACGTCAACTCGATGGCCACCAACCTGACCAACCAGGTGCGCAACATCGCACAGGTGACCACGGCCGTGGCCGAGGGCGACCTGTCCAGGAAGATCGACGTGGACGCCCGCGGCGAGATCCTGGAACTCAAGACCACGATCAACACCATGGTGGACACCCTGTCGGCCTTCGCCGCCGAGGTCACCAGGGTCGCCCGGGAGGTCGGCAGCGAAGGGCGGCTCGGCGGGCAGGCGGAGGTCGAGGGCGTCTCCGGCATGTGGAAGCGACTCACCGAGAACGTCAACGAGCTGGCCGGGAACCTCACCCGGCAGGTGCGCGCCATCGCGGAGGTCACCGGCGCCGTCGCCGAGGGCGACCTGACCCGCACCATCACCGTCGAGGCGCCCGGCGAGCTGGGCGACCTCAAGGACAACATCAACTTCATGGTGGAGTCGCTGCGCGAGACCACCCGGGCCAACCAGGAGCAGGACTGGCTCAAGACCAGCCTGGCCCGCCTGTCCGGCCTCATGCAGGGCCGCCGGGACCTGTCCGTCGTTGCCGACCTGATCATGGACGAGCTCACCCCGCTGGTGAACGCCCAGTACGGCGCGTTCTACCTCGCGGAGGAGACCGACCGCGGCTGCGAACTCGTCCTCCTCGCCGCCTACGGCTCCCCTGACGACCCGTCAGCACCGCCGCGCCGCTTCGCCCTCGGCCAGGGCCTGGTCGGCCAGGCCGCACGAAGCCGCCGCCCGCTGCTGGTCGAGGACCTGCCTCCCGGCTACGCCACCGTCACCTCCGGCGCGGGAGCGGCGGACCCGAGCGTGCTGCTGCTGCTCCCCGTCACCGTCGAGGAGCAGCTGCTCGGGGTCATCGAGATCGCCGCGCTGCGCCCCTTCGCGCCGATCCACCGGGCGCTGCTGGACCAGCTCGTCGACACCATCGGCGTCAACGTCTCCTCGCTGGTCGCCAACGCCCGCACGGACGAGCTGCTCGGCGAGTCGCAGCGGCTGACCACCGAACTCCAGGCGCGTTCCCAGGAGCTGCAGGCGCGCCAGGAGGAACTGCAGCGGTCCAACGCGGAGTTGGAGGAGAAGGCGGCGCTGCTGGCCGATCGCAACCGCGACATCGAGGCCAAGAACCTGGAGATCGAACAGGCGCGCCAGGAACTGGAGGAGCGGGCCCAGCAGCTCTCGCTCACCTCGATGTACAAGTCCGAGTTCCTCGCCAACATGTCGCACGAGCTGCGCACGCCGCTCAACTCCCTGCTGATCCTGGCCCAGTTGCTGGCGCAGAACCCCGGCGGCAACCTGACGCCCAAGCAGGTCGACTACGCCCGCGTGATCCACTCCGCGGGCTCGGACCTGTTGCAGCTGATCAACGACATCCTCGACCTGTCCAAGGTCGAGGCGGGCAAGATGGACGTCAACGCCGAGCGCTTCCCGCTGCGACCGCTGCTGGACTCGGTCGAGTCCACGTTCCGGCCGCTCACCGGGGAGAAGCAGCTGGACTTCCGGGTGGTGGCCGCGCCCGACCTGCCCGCCGAACTGGTCACCGACGAGGCCAGGTTGCGGCAGGTGCTGCGCAACCTGCTCTCCAATGCCGTCAAGTTCACCGAGGCCGGCCAGGTCGAGCTGGTCGTCCAGTGGGCGGACCCCGCCCGGCTGCCCGAGCGCCTCAAGGGCCGCTCCGCCCTCGCCTTCCGCATCGACGACACGGGTATCGGCATCGCGGACGAGCACCTGGAGAGCATCTTCGGAGCCTTCCAGCAGGCCGACGGCACCACCAGCCGCCGGTACGGCGGCACCGGGCTCGGACTGTCGATCAGCCGTCAGATCGCCTTCCTGCTCGGCGGCGTGATCACCGCGGAGAGCACCCTGGGCGAGGGCAGCAGCTTCACCCTCTACCTCCCCGTCGAGCAGGCGCCGCCGGTGCCGGCCCCGCAGGCCCAGGCCGATGAGCCGGGCTCCGCCCGCCCGGGCGCGATCGACCAGGTGCTGAACGGGCGCACGCTGCTCGTCGTGGACGACGACGCCCGCAACCTCTACGCGCTCACCGGCGTCCTCGAACTCCACGGCGCCCGCGTGCTCCGCGCCGTCGACGGCCGCGCCGGGATCGACCTGCTGCGGAACCGTCCCGACATCGACCTGGTCCTGCTCGACCTGATGATGCCCGAGCTCGACGGCTACGCCGCCGCCGCGGAGATCCGGTCCATGCCCGAGTTCGCCGACCTGCCGATCATCGCGGTCACCGCGAAGGCCATGCCCGAGGACCGGGAACAGATCCTGGCCGCCGGCGCCGACGACTACGTGACCAAGCCGGTGGACGCCGACGACCTGGTGGCCCGCGTCGGGCACTGGCTGGCGGCCAGGGACCTGCGGACCTGACCTGGCGACCTGACCTGCGGACCCGACCTGCGGGCCTGAACTGAGGGCCTGACCCGTGGGACCTGGGCGGCCGGCCCCGGTTCAGCGGATCCGCAGCAGCACCAGGCTGGAGTCGTCGTCGGTGTCCCCGAGCGACCGCTCGACCAGCACGTCGGCCTGCTGGTCGAGGCCCACCTCGGGCAGGTGCTCCGCCGTGCGGCGCAGCACCGCCAGCGTCTGGTCCAGGCTCGCGTGCCGGCGCTCGATCAGGCCGTCGGTGTAGAGCAACAGCCGGTCCCCGGGCCGCAGTTCGGTCACCGCCTCGCCGTACCGGACGTCCGCGACCGCGCCCAGCAGCAGGCTGTGCCCGTGGTCCAGCAGTTCCGCCCGGCCGCCGCGCAGCAGCAGCGGCGGCAGGTGCCCGGCGCTGGTCCAGCGCAGCCGGCGGTCCTGCGGCCGGTACACCGCACAGATGCAGGTGGCCGTCGGCCGGCCGGGGGAGTGCAGGGCCACCTCGTTCAGCCAGTGCATCAGCCGCGCCGGCCCGTGGCCGGTGACGGCCAGCCCGCGCAGCGCGTTGCGCAGCGCCACCATGCCGGTGGCGGCGTCGATGCCGTGCCCGGCCACGTCGCCGACGGCCACCAGCAGGCTCCCGTCGGGGAGCCGGACCACGTCGTACCAGTCGCCGCCGACGCGGTACTCCTCGGCCGCGGGCCGGTAGCGGGCGGCGACCTGGATACCGGAGTCGGCGTCGAACTCCGGCAGGTCCGGCAGGATCGCCCGCTGCAACTGGAGCGCCAGCGCGTGCCGCTGGTCGGCCTTGGCCTGAACGGTCGTCAACTGGTCGAAGGTGGCGGCCAGCGCGACCTCCGTGTGGTGCTGGATCGACACGTCCTGGAAGACGCCGGTGACTCCGGTCAGGGTGCCGTGGGTGAGCAGCGGCTCGGCGATCACCCGGATGTGCCGGACGCCGCCGTCCGTCCGCGGCCGCTGCAGCACGGCGGTGCCGGGCTCCAGACGGTCCGTCAGGGTCTCCAGCAGCGCGTCCAGTTCGCCACGGCTGTCCGGGGAGACCAGGTTGTGCAACTGGTCCAGGGTCAGCGGCGCTGCTTCCGGGGGCAGGTCGAACAGGGCGAAGGCCTGGTCGGTCCACTGGGCCACGCCGCGCAGCAGGTCGTCCTCGAAGGCCGCTGCCCCGGCGAGGCGGCCTGTGCTCTGCAGCAGCGAGAAGCTGTGGTCGCGACTGCTGAGATGCCACAGCACCACCGAGCGCTCCGGGCTCAGCGGCAGCACTCGGACGTTGAGCAGCGGCGGCGGGTCGTCCCGGCCGCGGGCGGTCGGCAGCCGGGACATGCGCTGCGGTGAGCCGGAGCGCTGGGCTTCGCCCACCAGTTCGGTCAACTCGGCCGCCGCGTAAGGAAAGAGCTGGGACAGTGGCCGTCCGGTCTGGCTCGGCAGCGGAGCGGCGACGCGGCGCGCCGTGGGGTTGAGGTGCTCGACACGCGGCTCGCCGCCGTCGCCGTGCCACAGCGACATGCCCGGATGGGCCAGCAGGTCGAGGACGGCCGCCAGCACCGGCCGGTCCGAGGCGTAGTCCGTCGCCCTGCCCGCGTCCAGCACCCGAGCGGAGACGCTGACCAGCCCCTCCACCTGTTCGCGTGTCGACTCGTCGAGGGGGGCCGGTCCGGGCCACAGGACCAGGGCCAGTCCGACCGTCCGCCCCCGGGCCCGCAGCGGGATCAGCGCCCGCGCCGACTCGGCGCTCGGGCCCGGCAGCACCCCGCGCTCCTCCGGGCCCTTCGGGAACCAGAGCGGGTGGGACTCCGTGAGCGCCTCCATGGGCAGCGAGCACAACTGCGGGGGCAGCAGCCGCCAGCGGGACATCTCGAGCGAGGAGCAGCCGTGTCCCCCGACCAGCGCCAGGCAGCCGTCCGAGCTCGCCCGCCACAGCAGCAGCCCGCTGGCGCCGAACCGCTCCAGGCCGTCCTCCACCAGGGCGGTGGCGACCTCGTCCAGTTCCTCGGCGACCTGGACCCGCGCCCCGACCCGGCGCAACGCCCGCGCCTCGCGGCCGACGGCGGCCAGGTCGAGCGAGACCACCTGCCCCGCGGCCTGGTTGACGATGTCGGCGGCCAGATCCGTCGCCGGGGTGCCGGCCGCCGCCGCCAACTCCTCCAGGTGCCGGGCGGCGTCCTGCGGCTCCAGCCCCAACTGGGCCACCAGCACGCCGACGGCCAGGTCCAGCAGGTGGTGCGCGGCGTAGCGGGCACGCAAGTCGTCCACCTCGGCGGCGAGTTCCGCGAGGGCCGAGGGGGTCGGGTCGTCCGTACGGATCATCAGGGCAACTCCGTGGGGCCTGGGCGGCCTTGGGTCTACTGGGCGTCCATCTGGTCGGACAGGTAGGCGATCAGGGCTGCGGGCCGCCCCCTTCCGGCGGCCAGGGCCTGCCGCTGCCGGTCCGCTCCGGTGCCCACGTGCAGCAGCCGCTCCAGCGCCGAGGGCACCAACTCATGGTCCCCGCTGGCGGCGAGGGCCGGGCCGATGTGGTCCAGCAGGTCCTTGACCATGGCGGCGGCGTCCCGGTGTTCGCCGCGCACCGGGTCGACCAACTGTCCCCCCAGGCCGTAGCGGGACGCGTGCCACAGCGCCCCGGACAGCAGTTCCGGCGGCGGGTCGGCGGGTCGGCCGCCGTCCTCCTCCAGCAGCGCGGTGGCCACCAGCGCGCGGACCGCACCGGCCAGCGCCTGGGCGTCCTCGACGTGCAACTGAACGTCCAGCGCCCGGACTTCGAGGGTGGGGTAGCGCTCGCTGATCCGCGCCAGCCAGTAGACCTGGCCGCGGTCGCGGATCACCCCGGCCCGGTGCAGGGCGTCCAGCCGGGCGTCGTAGTCCGCCGCCGAGGCGAAGGCCGGCGGGATGCCGGTGACCGGCCAGCGGCCGAAGATGACGGTGCGCCAGCTCGCGAACCCGGTGTCCTGCCCGCGCCAGAGCGGGGAGTTGCCGCCCAGCGCCACCAGCAGCGGAAGCCACGGCCGCAGCCGGTTGAGCACGCGTACGGCGGTCTCCCGCTCGGGCATGGCCACGTGCACGTGCATGCCGCAGATCAGCTGCTCGTCCACGAGCCGGGCGGCGTCGGTGCGCATCGCGGTGTAGCGGGGCTGGCGGGTGATCGGCGGGGGCGCACCGTCGCTGACGGGCGCGGTGCCCGAGGCCACGACGCCCTTCGCGCGCCGCCGCGCGGAGGCGGCGACGGCCCGGCGGGCCTCGGTCAGCGAGGTGCGGACCTCGTCCAGGCTGCGGCAGATGGGCGTGGCCACCTCGATCTGGGCCTGCAGCAGCTCCGCCTGGACGGCGGGTGCGTCGACACCCGCGCGCACGGCGTCGAAGGCCGCGCACGGCAGTCCCGTCGCGGGATCGACGAGGAGGTACTCCTCCTCAACGCCAAGAGTCAGCATGATCGGCTGGTACCTCCTCGCTGGCGTCTTCCCGGACTTCAACCATGCACTCTCGCCGCGCTCTGCGGAACCGGGCGCTGGAGCGGGGGTGAAGTCCTGCGCCTCGCGGGTACACGCGTGAAGCCCGGGCCCCGCCCCCGACCCCTGGAGCCGCCCCCGTGACCCCTCTGCCCACGGCCCCGCCGACCGCCTCCCGGCGGCTCCGCCCTGACCCCCGCGGCTTCGCCGCCCGGTTTGGGCTGCTGCCCTTGGGGTGGCCTGCAGCGGGTCGAGCGGCGCTTGTGCCCGGCTCAGCGCTGCCGGCCCTGCAGCTTCGCCGCTCGGGCTGGGGCCGCTCTGCGGGTTGGCGTGCAGTGGGGCGGGGGAGGCGGCGCTTGCGCCCGCTCGGCGGAGCCGCCTGCGGCTGCCACGCGGCGGATCGGCGGATCGGTGGGGCCCTGCTCGGTCTCTCTGCCGTGCGTGGGCGATCGCCCCTGCCTCCGGCGGCGCTTCGCCGCGGGGCGCCGGGTCTACGGGGGGTGGGCGCGCGGCCGGGCGGTCGTTGCGGCGCCTGCCGGCCCGGGGCTGGTGGGGGCAGGGGAGGGCCCCGGGGGCACGAAGAGCAGGGAACGAACCACGAGAGGAGTTCCGCGTGAGCAAGGAGCTTGAGGGCAAGGAGATCGCGTTCCTCGTCGCGCCCGAGGGCGTGGAGGAGGTCGAGTTGACGCGGCCGTGGGAGGCCGTGAAGAAGGCCGGCGGGCGGCCGGTGCTGGTGTCCACCGCCGAAGGCGAGGTGCAGGCGTTCCAGCACCTCGACAAGAGCGGGCGCTACCCCGTGGACGCCACCGTCTCCGGGAGCCGGGCGGCGGCGTACGACGCGCTCGTGCTGCCGGGCGGGGTCGCCAACCCCGACCAGTTGCGCACGGACGACGACGCCGTCGCCTTCGTCCGGGACTTCTTCGGGGCCGGCAAGCCGGTCGCGGTCATCTGCCACGGGCCGTGGACGCTCGTCGAGGCCGACGTCGTCCGCGGGCGGACGCTGACGTCCTGGCCGAGCCTGCGCACGGACATCCGGAACGCCGGCGGCACCTGGGTGGACGAGCAGGTGCAGGTGGACGACCAGGGGCCGAACACCCTGGTCAGTAGCCGGAAACCCGACGATCTGGACGCGTTCTGCGCGGCGCTGGTCAGGGCTTTCGCCGAGGGCGCCGGCCGCGGGCGCGGCCGCGCCGCTGCCTGAGCAGGCCGAGCGGCAGCACCAGCCAGGTGATGCCGATCCACGCCAGCAGCGCGCCGGCCGCCAGGCCGGCCGCTGCGGCGCCGGCACCCGCCACCCGGTACAGCAGCAGGAGCGAGGCGCACACCGCCAGGGCCAGCAGGCCCAGCCCCAGGCAGACCAGCCGCGCCGCGCTGCGCACCATCGCCGGTTTGACGCGCCGTCCGGCCAGCAGCCGGTGGAAGGCCACGGGGGCGATCAGCGTGCCCGTCGCCACCGCGCCGAGAGTGACGGCGGTCAGGTACAGGGCGTGGTCGAAACCGTTCAACTCCCGGAAGCGGGGCGTGAAGGCGACCCCCAGCAGGAAGCCGAACATGATCTGTGCACCCGTCTGGGCGACCCGCACCTCCTGCAGCAGGTCGTTCCAGCGGCGGTCGGCCCGCTCCTCCCGGGTCTCCCGGCGGCCGCTGCGGCGGACCGGGCGCAGCGCTGTCACGGCTCGCCCGCCAGCCGCGTCGCGGCCTCGACCTGCAGCGCGTGCACGAACGCCTGGGGCAGGTTGCCGCGCAGCTGCGACTGCGCGACGTCGAACTCCTCGGCGTAGAGCCCGGCGGGGCCGCCCGCGGCCCGGTTGCGTTCGTAGCGGCGGCGAGCGGTCAGCTCGCGGCCCAGCGCGTGCTCGGCCAGGGCCAGCACGAAGCCGCAGAGCAGGAACGCGCCCTCGGCGTCCGCGAGCGGCCGCTCGTCGTGGCGGAATCGGTAGACGAAGTCCCCCTCGGTGAGGTCGCGCAGGACCGCGTCCAGCGTGGCCAGGCTGCGCGGGTCCTCCGGGGGCAGCGCGCCGCGCAGCGGCGGCAGCAGCAGCGCGGCGTCCACCGACGGGTCGTCAGGCGCCCGCTGCCAGCGGCCGCTGCGGTGCAGCGAGTCGGCGGCGGTCTCGGCCAGCACCCGGTCCGCGAGCGCGGCCCACTCCGCCGCCCGGCCGCCCAGTGCGCAGTTGCCGGCCGCAGCCCGCAGTCCGGCGACGCAGCTCAGCCGCGAGTGGGTCCACCGCCTGGGCTCCAACTCCCAGATACCGGAGTCGGGTTGACGTCTTCTGGCGGCGACGGCGTCGACCGCCAGGCGGACCGCCCGGTGGCCGTCGCCGTCGAGCCGGTCGAGCCGGGCCGCCTCGGCGAGCAGCAGCAGCGACTCGCCGAAGGCGTCCAGCTGGAACTGGTGCGCCACCGTGTTGCCGACCAGGTCGAAGCCGCCGGGATAGCCGGGCAGGTCCAGCTGCCGCTGGTCGGGGATCGGGTCGCCGGCCACGGTGTACGCGGGCGCGAGTCGTTCGCCGTGCTCCAGCAGCCGCTCGGTGACGAAGCGGACGGCCCCGTCCAGCATCTCCTCCGCCCCGGCGGCGGCCGCCGCCAGGCCGATGTAGCTGAGGTCGCGGATCCACACGTAGCGGTAGTCGTAGTTGCGTCCCTGCTCCGCCCGCTCGGGCAGGGAGGTGGTGGCCGCCGCGACGGTGCCGCCGCTGGAGCCGGTCAGGCCGCGCAGCACGGTGCACGCGTGCCGGACGTCGCGGTGGCCCAGCGCGGGCAGCGCCTGCCGCCAGGCGGTCTCGGTGGCCCGCCACAGCTCATCGGGCGGCACGGGCTCCGGCAGCGGACGGTCGCTCAGCTCCAGCACCAGATCGTGCTCCTGACCGGCCGTCAGCTCCACCTCGAAGACGAGGACGCCGCCGCGCATCCGCGCGTCCCGGGCGCCCCGCCAGCGCATCCGCAGACCGCCCAGGTCGGCGGTCCAGACGCCGTCCTGGTCGCGCCGCAGCCGGTCGACCCTGCCCGAGCCGAAGCCCGCGGCGGGCTCGAAGGCGATCCGGGCCGTCGTCCTCCCGCTGCGCGCGGTCAGCCGGCGCAGCAGCACGGTCCGGTGCGGGTCGCCCGGGAAGGCCAGCGCCTCACGGCATTCGAGGATCCCCGCATGAGTGATCCAGCGGCTGCGCCAGACCAGCGAGCCGGCCTCGTAGTGGCCGCCGGGGACGAAGGTCTGCACCGGGCAGACCTGGTACCAGCCGGGGCCGCCGACCAGGTGGGAGAAGACCGCATCGCTGTCCCAGCGCGGCGCGCACAGCCACACCACCTCGCCCTGGGGGCCGACGAGCGCGCCCCGCTCGCCGTCCGCGAGCAGGGCGTAGCCGACCAGCGGCTGCGGTGGGGGCGCCCCGGGCGCCATGGCGGCCCCGCCTATCCCTCGGCCAGCAGCTCACTGCGCAGGGCGGTGAGCGCCGCGGAGAGCAGCCGGGACACGTGCATCTGCGAGATGCCGAGCCGGGCGCCGATCTGGGCCTGGGTCAGGTCGTCCACGAAGCGCAGCGCGAGGATGGTGCGGTCCCGGTCGGGCAGGATCTTCAGTACCGGGCGGATGGCCTCCAGGTTCTCGATCTTCTCGATCTGCCCGTCCTCGTAGCCGAGCCGCCGGGCCAGCGGTCCCTCCGCCTCCTCGGACTCGGCGGGCGCGTCGAGCGAACCGGCGGTGTAGGCGTTGGCGGCGGCCTGACCCTCGATCACCTCGTCGACGCTGAGCCGCAGATGGGCCGCGAGCTCGGTGGCCGTCGGGCGGCGGCCGAGCCGCTGCTCCAGCTCGTCGCCGGCGCGCAGCAGGTCCAGGCGCAGCTCCTGCAGCCTTCGCGGAACCCGGACGGACCAGGTGGAGTCGCGGAAGAAGCGCTTGATCTCCCCGGCGATGGTGGGCAGGGCGAAGGTGGGGAACTCGACCTCGCGCGTCGGATCGAAGCGGTCGATGGCCTTCATCAGACCGATCACGCCCACCTGGAAGACGTCCTCCATCGGCAGGGTGCGGCTGCGCACCCGCGCGGCCTCGAACTTGACCAGGGCCAGGTTCAGATCGATCAGCGCATGGCGCACCCGCGCGTATTCGGGCGTTCCCTCGTCCAGTTCGTGCATACGGGTGAACAGCACCCGCGACAGCGCGCGCGACTCGGCCGTGCTCAGCGAGCGCGGTTCGGGGATCTCCGGCAGGCCGTGCACCGTCGTGACCTGCGACGGCAGTACGGCTGCGGGCACGGAGGCCTCCGGATCGGGTGCGCGTCGCATGAACCCTCCCAAGGACTGGTGTGCGGCGCACGTACCCCAGGATTGGGGACTAATGCATCTTTTGTGCCCGGTGGGTCACCAGAGGTGACCGCTCGGTTCCTCATAGTGCGGGCTCGGCTCCGGGTTCGGGTACGGAGGACGCACCGGATCGGGGTCCGGCAGCGGCGGAATCGGCGAGTCCGGATCGACCGGCTCCGGCGGCGCGGGGTCGGGGTCCGGGAGCGGACGCTCGGGGCCCGGGTCGGGCAGCGGACGCTCGGGATCGGGCACGTCAGGACCGGGCCGGCCGGGGCCCGGGGTGGGAGGTGCGGTCATCGTCAGCTCCTTGGGTCTGTTCCTCGTCCGCCCGCCCGCGGCGGGTGGGCTACTCGTCGTCCGACTCGTCGTCCGCCTCGACGGCCTGCTGCAGCCACGAGCGCACGAAGTGCAGCAGGTCGGCGCCGGTGACGGCGGTCAGCGCGGCCGACACCAGCCGGGTCGCGTCCGGGGCGAACACCTGCCCGGCGGTCAGGCCGCCCGCGATCCACAGGCCGGTGCAGAACGGACAGGTCACCAGCTCGCCCACGGCCTTGCGGGCGCCGCTGCCGCGCACCTCCTCGGCCAACTCCGAAGGGCCGGACACGCCCTGATAGGTCGTGAACGGCGCCCGCAGCGGGCTGGTCACCGGATCCTTGGCCACCAGCCGGGCCAGCCGGTGCACTGCGCCCGCCGTCAGCAGCACGTCCCACGGGCCTGGCTGGGGGAGCCGACGCCCCGTCAGACGGGCCAGCGCACCGACGGCGGCGGCCCCGGCGGAGAAGACCGCCATGGTGGCCGCGTAGCCCGCGAGCGGCCGGTCGGCGCCGTTCGCGTACTCCCTCTGGATCGTGCTCATGGATGTGCACCCCTCGACGGACGGAGTCCTTCCTGGGAAGGCGCGTGCCCGCGCATGCGGCCCGGCAAAACGGGTTAAAAACGCTAGTTCCGGGCACGTGCTTGAAGGGGATCGCAAGAAAGGTGCTGCCATGATCGCGACTGACGCCTCTACCGGCCCGGTCGGCCACGGCGGCGACCTGGTCGCCGAACTCACCGCCGACCATCGGGACGCCGAACGGCTGCTGGAAGCCTTGCGGGACGCCCCGCCGGAGGACCGCGAGGAGCTGGCCGCCCGGCTCACCACCACCCTGGTCCGGCACCACCTGGCCGAGGAGGTCTACCTCTACCCGGTGCTCCGGGAGCACGTCCGCGGCGGCGCTGCCCGGGCCGACAAGCAGCTGCAGCAGCAGTCCGCCTGCGCCGGCTGCCTGCGCGAACTCGACACCACCGCCCAGGACTTCCCGCGCCGGCTAGCCGCGCTCGCGGACGTCTTCTGCCTGCACGTGGTCGAGGAGGAGCAGCGGCTGTTCCCCGCGCTGCGGCAGGAGCTCCCCGAGCCCATGCTGAGGTCGCTGGGGGCGACGGTGCGCCAGGCGGAGCTGACGATGTCCAGCCTGCCCGCGGAGATGGAACACCGCGCGGAGCATCCGCCGCAGATGGGGGAGTTCCTCGACGACACGCGGGCCGAGACGCCCAAGTACTGGTACTGAGCGAGTGAGCGAGCGAGTGCGAGTGGAGGTGCGACCCGCATGGAGACGTTCGGCGTGCTGCTGGCCGCGCAGGTCAACCGGTCCGACTGGGTGGCCGGCGTCGCCGGCCTGATCATCGGCGCCGTGGTGGCAGCGGTGCTGATCTGGGCCTTCGTCTGGGGCAAGCGCCGCAGGGAGCAGGAGCCCCCGCCCATCGCCCCGCCGGGCGGTCCCGACGCGGACGCCTACGGCAACGTTCCGGCTGAGCCGCGGCTCCGCCACGAGACCGGCCCCCTCCGCCACCGCGCCACCCGCCATCCCTAAGGCCCCGTAGGGGGCCCTCGGGGGCGCGAGGCTGCGAACAACTGCGGCTCCGCCGCGCGGGCGCGAGCAACACACCACTCGG
>NZ_JBHSQJ010000069.1:0-21009 GCF_042658505.1 Streptacidiphilus monticola
TGGTGGCCCCAGTGGTCCCCGCCCTCGCCCCCGGCGCCTGCGACTCCCCGGCCCGCGGCCTGCGGCCCGCGCTGACTCCGGCCTCGGGCTGCGTGTCCCTTCCTCGGCCGACCCTGACCGCGGCCCCACCCGGGCCGGCTCCTCCCCGTCCCTGCCTCCCCGTCCCCGCCCTCCTGTCCCCTCACCTCACCTCTCCGAACCGGCTCGTCGTCGCCGCGGCCGGAAGGAGGAGTGGGGTGCGGCGGGCTTTCCGGTGGGTGCGCCGGAGGCGATGGTGCCCAGGAGGGGAATCGAACATTCGCCTTCTTTCGGGGAATACCGGGCGCGCTGACGGGCCGTCACCCTGGAACCGCGGCCCCGTCCGGGCCGCAGGACGACTGGGGAGGACCTCCGCATGACGGTTGAGGCCGGTATCGACGCCACGTCCCAGGGCGGCGAGCGGCAGCCCACCGCGCTCGGCACGGCAGCAGCGAAGAACCTGGCGACCACGACCAAGACCCCGCCGCAGATGCAGGGCATCACCTCCCGCTGGCTGCTGCGCATGCTGCCGTGGGTGCAGGTGTCCGGCGGCACCTACCGGGTGAACCGAAGGCTCAGCTACGCCGCCGGCCGTGGGCGGCTCAGCTTCGCGCAGACCGGGGCCGCCGTCCGGCTGGTCCCGCCCAGCCTGCGGGAGCTGCCCGCGCTCCGCGGCTTCGAGGACGACGACGTGCTCGCCGAACTCGCCGGCCGCTTCGGCCAGCAGGACTTCGAGCCCGGCGAGGTCCTCGCCGAGCTGGGCTCCCCGGTGGACCGGGTGCTGGTCATCGCGCACGGCAAGGTGCAGAAGGTCGGCGTCGGCAAGTACGGCGACGCCCACGCCGTGCTCGGCGTGCTCGCGGACGGCGACCACTTCGGCGACGAGTCGCTGCTGCGCGCCGACGCCTCGTGGGAGTACACCGCCAAGGCCCAGACCGCGGGCACCCTGGTCGCGCTGCCGCGCCAGGCGTTCCTGCAACTCATGGAGCGCAGCCCCCAGTTGGAGGCGCAGCTGCTGGCCTTCCAGGCCACCCAGGAACGGGCCCAGGACCGCCACGGCCAGGCGGAGATCGAACTGGCCGCCGGCCACGACGGCGAGCCGGAGCTGCCGGGCACCTTCGTGGACTACGAACTGGCGCCGCGCGAGTACGAGTTGAGTGTCGCGCAGACCGTGCTGAAGATCCACAGCCGGGTCGCGGACCTCTACAACCAACCGATGAACCAGATCGAGCAGCAGCTCAAGCTGACCGTCGAGGCCCTGCGCGAACGGCAGGAGCACGAGATGATCAACAACCGTGACTTCGGGCTGCTGCACAACGCCGACCACGAGCAGCGGATCCAGACCCACGGTGGCCCGCCGACCCCCGACGACATGGACGAGTTGCTGTCCCGTCGCCGCGGCAGCAAGTTCTTCCTGGCCCATCCGCGGGCCATCGCGGCCTTCGGCCGCGAGTGCAGCCGACGTGGGCTTTACCCGGACGCGGTGGACGTGGGCGGCCACCAGATCCCGGCCTGGCGCGGGGTGCCGATCTTCCCGTGCAGCAAGATCCCGGTGAACGGCGGTCACACCAGCTCGATCCTGGTGCTGCGCACCGGTGAGGACAACCAGGGCGTGGTCGGCCTGCACCAGACCGGCATCCCGGACGAGTACGAGCCCAGCCTCTCGGTCCGGTTCATGGGCATCAACGAGAAGGCCGTGATCCAGTACCTGGTCAGCGCCTACTTCTCCTGCGCCGTGCTGGTGCCGGACGCGCTCGGGGTGCTGGAGAACGTCGAGGTGGCCCGGCCCCGCGCCTGACGGGCTGCCGCCCCCGCTCCGGGCCGGCCGCCCGGCGCGGGGCGCCCGCCCGGCCGGTCCACCGCCCTGACACCAACTGCCCTGAAAGGGGGGCCGGTTGAGCTGGACCGACGTACTGATCTTCGTCGGCGTGATGGTCGCCGCGGGGGCGCTGCTCTGGGTACTGCAGCGCAGCGTCCCGCACCCACTGCGGGAGAGCCACAACGACGTCGCGGGCTTCATCTTCGCCGCCGTGGGCGTGCTCTACGCCGTGCTGCTGGCCTTCGTGGTGATCGCCGTGTGGGAGAACCTGGACTCCGCCCGGCAGACCACCTTCAAGGAGGCCAACGCCCTGGCCGGGGTCTACTGGATCTCCCGCGACCTGCCGATCGAGGTCGGCGGCCCGCTGGAGAGGCAGACCCTGGAGTACGCGCAGACCGTCGAGACCAAGGAATGGCCGCTGATGTCGAGCCACCGCAGCAGTCCGGCGGCGACGCAGCTGGTGTACGCCATGCGCAGCACCGTGTTCGGCTTCCATCCGGAGAACGAGCAGCAGAACGTCCTCTACGAGCACGCGGTCTCGCACGTCGAGGAACTGGCCTCGGAACGGCGGGAGCGGCTCAACCAGATCGACGACCAGGTGCCGACCATCCTGTGGATCGCCCTGCTGGCCGGCGGTCTGCTGACGGTGGGCTTCACCTACCTGTTCGGCCTCTCCAACACGCTGGTGCACGGCCTGATGGTGCTGACCCTCACGGCGCTGGTGGCCGTCTCGCTGATCCTGATCAAGGAGATGGACTACCCCTTCTCCGGCGTCACCGCCATCAAGCCCACGGCCTTCGAGGTCTTCCTCAGCCGGCTGCCACCGCCCCGGCTGACCACCTGAGGGCCCTCTCGGGATCCTCGCGACACCGGCCCAAGTAGGACCGGATCAGACCTACTTGGCCCCTACGGTGGTGACGACAGCCCCAAGGGAGAGAGGTGGACCCCATGCCGACCGTCGTCACCGCCGAGAAGGACGAGCGCGACGCCCTGCTCAACTTCGTCGAGGCCCAGCGCGGCGCCGTGCGCCGGGCCGTGAGCGGCCTGGACCGCGAGCAGCTCACCGCCCGGCCGACCGCCAGCGAGCTCAGCCTGGGCGGACTGGTCAAGCACCTCGCCGAGGTCGAGAGCAACTGGACCCGGGTGATCCTCGCCGGGCGCGAGCCGCTGGTGCAGCGCGACGAGCAGACCTGGGGGGACTCCTTCCGCCTGCTCGACGGGGAGGAGATCGAGGACGTGCTCGCGTTCTGGGCGCGAGTGCAGGCCGAGACCGAGGAGATCGTCAACTCCCTGCCCAGCCTGGACGTCACGGTGCCGCTGCCGGACAAGCCCTGGTTCCCCAAGGAGCCGCGCAGCGCGCGCTGGATCCTGCTGCACCTGGTGCAGGAGATCGGCCGGCACGCCGGCCACGCGGACATCCTGCGGGAGTCGGTGGACGGGGCCACCGCGTTCCAACTCCTCGGCTACACAGGCTGATCGCCGAATTTTCGAATTCACAGCCGGTTCTGTGCAACTGCCCGGCGGTCCTGCGTAGTCAAACCTGCGTGGAATCGAACGGGCACGGGCGCAAGCGGCGCAGGATCCTCACCATTCTGGCAGCGGTCACGGCCGGCCTCGTCCTCGGCGGGGCCGGTCTCGCGTGGTACGGCTACGCGCGGCTGAACGCCAACATCCGCACCGAGCCGCTCTACACCGGTACCGACCCGCAGCCCGCCCGGGCCACCGCGAGCGCCCCGGCGGTCGCCGCCCCCGAGGCGCTGGGCACCGGCCGGGCCCTGAACATCCTGGTGATCGGCACCGACGCCCGGGACAGCGCGGCCGACTGCGCCCTCGGCCACGACTGCGGCAGCGGCGAGCGCGCGGACGTGGAGATGGTCGTCCACCTCTCCGCCGACCGCAGCAACGCCACCGTCATGTCCATCCCGCGCGACCTGCTGACCGATCTGCCCGGCTGCAAGGACCCGAACACCGGGCGCAGCGTCGGGGCCCGCTACGGGATGATCAACAGTGCCCTGGACTACGGGCCGGGCTGCAGCGTCGCCGCCGTGGACCAGCTGACCGGGCTGACCATGGACCACTTCGTCAAGGTCGACTTCTCCGGCGTCGTCAGCATGTCCGACGCCGTCGGGGGCGTGTCGGTGTGCGTGGACCGGAACGTCTACGACCCGGACTCCGGGCTGAAGTTGAAGCAGGGGACGCACGTGCTCAAGGGCGTCGCGGCACTCCAGTTCGTCCGGACCCGGCACGGCTTCCTGGACGGCAGCGACCTCGGACGCACCTACACCCAGCACCTGTTCCTGAGCCGGGCCGTCAACGCCGTCAAGAGCGCGGGCACACTGACCGACCTGCCGCGGCTGTGGTCGCTGGCGTCGGCGGCGACGAAGGCGCTGACGGTCGATCAGGGGCTGGGCGACGTGGGCAAGCTGGCCTCGCTGGCGCAGGAGTTCAACAAGGTGCCCAGCAGCAGGATCACCTTCGTCACCATGCAGAACTACGACGCGCCCGCGCCGAACCAGGGCCGGGTGCTGATCAGCCAGTCGGCCTACCGCCTGTTCCAGGCCATCGCCGAGGACCGCGACCTGTCCGCGGCCGCCCCCGTGCCCAGCGGCGCCGCCTCGGCCTCGGCCGCTGCTTCTGCCGAGGTGACGCCTCCGGCTGCGACAGCTGCGTCCTCGTCCGCCTCGTCCGCCTCCGCCTCGCCGTCGACCGCGGCCTCCCGGGCGCTGGCCGGGGCGCACGCCCAGCTGGGCAGCGACGACCAGGGCTGCGCCCAGGTCAGCACCTTCAACACCATCCCCACCGGGCCGAACACCGGCATCACCCCGACCGAGGCCTACGCCCGCCACAGCGAGGTGCCGGACTCCGCTCCCTGAGCGTCCCCTGTAACGTCCCCCGCAGCCGTCCGCGTCGTAAGGGCAGAACGGAGCAGCGACGAGACGACGAGGTGTGGGGGCGCGGGTGCGGACAGCACAAGTCGAGGAGTACCTGGAGTTCGCGGGGGCGCGGACACCGGCGCTGTACCGCAGCGCCTGCATGCTCACCGGCGGGGACACGCACCTCGCCGAGGACCTGGTGCAGGAGACCCTGGGCCGGATGTACGTGCACTGGCGGCGCGTCTCCGGCGCGGAGAACCCGGTGGCCTACGCGCACACCGTGCTGGTGCGCAGCTTTCTGAGCCACCGCCGGCGCCGGAGCAGCGGTGAGACGCCCACCGGCTACATCCCCGACGCGGCGGGGCGGGAGGGCGACCCCAGCCTGCGGGTCACCCTGCTCGCCGCGCTGGGCCGGCTGGCGCCCAGGGACCGGGCGGTGCTGGTGCTCCGCTACTGGGAGGACCGCAGCGTCGAGGAGACCGCCCACGCCCTGCGGCTTTCCGCGGGCGCGGTCCGCACCCAGTCCTCCCGCGCCCTGGCCCGGCTGCGCGCGGTCCTCGGCGACGGCCTGCCGGAACTGGCCGCCAACCGCTGAACGACGCGGCGCTGCACCGGAGTTCAGCAAGGCACTTCAGCCCCATCCCTTTCTTCCAGCGACAGAAACGGTGGACGCAGAGCCATGACTCCCCCCTCTTCCTCGTCCTACGAGGACCAGCTCGCGCAGGCGATGCGCGCGGCGGGAGACTCCCTTCCGGAGCCCCCCGTCACCGAGCTCATCCAGGACGGCCTCAGCGACGGCCGCAGGCGGCGCACCCGCCGCCGTGTCTCCGTCCTCGGCGGATCGGCCGCGCTCGTCGCGATCGCGGTGGGCGGCGCGATCCTGCCGAGCGCCGTCACCCCCGCCAAGCACGCCCAGGCCGGTCCGGCGAGCGGCCACAGCACTACCCCCGCGCAGCAGGCGCAGGCCAAGGGACCGAACCCGGTCTCCGCCGAGGACATGGTCAAGGCGCTCAAGAGCGTGCTCCCGGCGGGCACCTTCAAGAAGACACTGGCCCGCGGCACCGTGGAAGGCCGGTTCCAGCCGGTCGCCATGGGCGTCTTCGACGACCGCCACGGCGCGGCGCTGGTCTCCGTCAGCGTCGACCGCAACGGCACTCCGAGCGGCGGGGTGGGCTGCCCGGACCCGAAGTACGTCCCCGGCGCGGTCTGCGCCGACCAGAAGCTGTCCGACGGCTCCCGGCTGGTGGTCCTCCAGGGGTGGGAGTACCCCGACCACCACGGCGCCAAGGACTGGTCGGCGGACCTCTACCGCACGGACGGCGGGCACATCTCCTTCAACGAGTGGAACAGCCCGCAGGAGAAGGACGCCCCCACCACCCGGACCGACCCGCCGCTGTCGCCGGCCCAGTTGAAGGCCGCCGTCACCGGCCACGCCTTCGACGCCGCGCTCGCCTCCATCCCGGCGAGCATCACCGGCAAGGGGGTCCCGGCTACCTCGCCGAGCACCCAGGCCATCGCTTCCGAGGCCAAGTCGCTGTTGCCGCAGGGTATTTCGGCTACCGACAAGGGTGGCCGGGCCGGGACCGCCGCGCTGCTCCTGAACGAGGGAAAGGGTGCCGACCTCCTGCTGGTGAGCGTCGAGCGCTGGGACCTCGGCACCCTGACGGCCCGGAAGATGTACGCCTCCACCTTCCCGGGCGCGACCACGCTGGCCGACGGCACCCGGCTCTACGTCCAGGAGATCCGCGGCAAGGGCGGCACCGGGACCAAGGTCTGGCAGGTGGCGGTGTCGCGCAAGGACGGTACGCGCGTCGTCCTGCTCCTGGCCAACTCCGCCGACCTGGCGGGCAGGCCGACGCGGGCGACCCCGGTGCTCAGCACGGAGCAGCTGACGACCCTCGCCCTCAGCGCCGGCTGGGAGTCGGTCAAGTAGCCTGACAGCATGTCAGCGCCGCTGGAGATCCGCCCCTACCGGCCCTCGGACCGGGAGGGCCTGTACGAGGTCTGCGTCCGCACCGGGGACAACGGTGCGGACGCGGCCGCGTTGTATCCCGACCCGAGGATCCTGCCGGACATCTTCGTCGGGCCCTACCTCGCGCTGGAGCCCGAACTCGCCTTCGTCCTGGCCGAGTCGGAGGGCGCCGGGCGTCCGGTCGGCTACATCCTCGGGACCGCCGACACCGCCGCCTTCGTCGCGCGCTACCGCGCGCGGTGGCTGCCCGGCGTCGCCGACCGCTACCCGGGCGACGGCGCGCGCGAGCGCGAACTGCGGCACCCGGAGTGGATGCTCTGGCCGGAGGCCGCCGGCCACCCCGCGCACCTGCACATCGACCTGTTGCCGGAGGCCCAGGGCCGGGGCCACGGACGGCAGTTGATGCGGACCTACCTCGACGCCCTGGCCGCGGCGGGGGTCGGCGCCGTGCACCTGTCGATGGGCGAGGCCAACCACGCGGCCCGCGCCTTCTACGACCGGCTCGGCTTCACCGAACTCGCCCGCCGCGGCGGCGGCGTGCTGATGGGCCGGGCGACCGCCGACGGTCAGACGGTGACGCCGAAGTCGGTCGCGATGCCGACCAGGCCCGAGGCGTAACCCTGGCCCACCGCGCGGAACTTCCACTCCGCGCCGTTGCGGTACAGCTCGCCGAAGACCATGGCGGTCTCCGTCGCCGCGTCCTCGGTGAGGTCGTATCGGGCGATCTCCTGGCCGTTGGCCTGGTTCACCACGCGGATGAAGGCGTTGCGCACCTGGCCGAAGCTCTGCCCGCGGTTCTCGGCGTCGTAGACGGAGACCGGGAACACGATCTTCTCCACCTCGGCCGGCAGGCCCGCCAGGTTGACATTGATCTGCTCGTCGTCGCCCTCGCCCTGGCCGGTCAGGTTGTCGCCGGTGTGCACGACGGTGCCGTCCGGGGTCGACTTGTTGTTGTAGAAGACGAAGTGCTTGTCCGTCAGGACCTTGCCTGCGTTGTTGAGGACGATCGCGCTCGCGTCCAGGTCGAAGTCGGTGCCGGTGGTGGTGCGCACGTCCCAGCCGAGGCCGACGACGACGGCGGTGAGGCCCGGGGCCTCCTTGGTGAGCGAGACGTTGCCGCCCTTGGACAGGCTGACGGGCATGGTGGGTGTCCCTTCTGACGGGCCGACAGGCGGGGCGCGGCGCGCCCCGCTTCGCCGGTAAGAACGCCGGGGGAGCTTCTTACGGTTCCCGGGGAAAACGCAGACCGAGTTCCCAGACGACCGGATTGTCCGACAATCCCTCGTGCAGTTCGGCGAAGTCCGCCAGCACGTCGTGGAGGAAGTCCCGCGCCTCGCGCCGCAGCACCCGGTGCTCCACCGTCAGCGGGCGGTCGTCGCGGACCCAGTCGGCGGTCAGCTCCACCCAGTCGCCGCGCCGGGCGAAGCGCAGCCGGTCGGCGGACTCGGTGAAGTCGAGTTCGGCACGCTGCGGTCGCCGGCCCACCCCGGTCGGCACGGCGTCCAACTGCTCCACGATGTCGCACAGCGCCCAGGCGAAGTCGAGCACGGGCACCCAGCCCCAGCGGGTGGACAGGTCCCGTCCGTAGCCCTCGATGAACACGTCCCCGCAGAACAGGTCGTGCCGCAGCGTCCGGGTGGTCGCCGTGGCGTAGTCGATCCCGGGCGGGTCCGGGAAGCGGGGGGAGAGGTGGTAGCCGAGCTCGATCACCCGAGCAATCTAGTGCCGTGTCCCGGTGCCCTGTCCGAAATGGACTCGCCCGAGCGGGCGGCGAGGCGGGATGATCGGACCATGTCGACCGTCCCCGTCCGCGTCCGCGGCTCCGTGCTCGTTCCCGAGGCCGAGCTGCAGTGGCGTTTCTCACGCTCCTCCGGCCCGGGCGGCCAGCATGTGAACACCTCGGACACGCAGGTGGAGCTCCGCTTCGACCTCGCCAACTCGGCCGCGCTGCCGGAGGTCTGGAAGCAGCGTGCGCTGGAGCGGCTGGAACCGCGGCTGGTGGACGGCGTGCTGACGGTCCGGGCGAGCGAGCACCGCTCCCAGTGGCGCAACCGCGAGGCCGCGGCGGTGCGCCTGTCCGCCCTGCTGACGGAGGCCGTCGCGCCCCCGGCGCGCCCGCGCCGTCCGACGAGGATCCCGAAGTCCCTGGTGGAGCGCCGGCTCGCGGACAAGAAGCGCCGCTCGGAACTCAAGCGCGGCCGCAGTCTGCGCGGCGAGCCGTGACCGGGGTCTGACGCCGCGTCAGCCCAGGTGGCGGTACTGGCCACGGAAGTAGGTGAGCGGGCCCCCGGTCGGCGGCCCGACGTGGGCGGCCAGCACCCGGCCGATCACCAGCACGTGGTCGCCCGCGGGTATCCGCTGCTCGGTGCGGCACTCCACGGCGGCCAGGGCGTCGGCGACCAGCGGGGCGCCGGAGGCCTTGCCGGTGACGTGTGGGAGGTCCGCGAACAGCAGCCGGTCGCTGACCCGGCCCTTCATGGCGAAGCGGGCGGCGGTCGTCCGCTGGTCCGCGGCGAGCACGGACACCGCCCAGTGGTCCACCCGGGAGAGGACCTCCTCCATCCGGGAGTCCTCGCGCACCGAGACCAGCACCAGCGGCGGCTCCAGCGAGACGGACAGGAACGCCGTCGCGGTCATCCCGATGTCCTCGCCGCGCGGACCCTCCTCGGGGTCGTGCGCGGTCAGCAGGACGACGCCCGAGGCCAGCTGGCCGAGGGCGGCCCGGAACTCCTCCGGGCTCGCCTGTCCGGCGGTGCTGGTGGGCGCCGGCAGGTCGGCGGGGGACTCGGGTGGGATCGCGGCGTCGTACACGTCATGAACGGTATCCGGGCCGCTGGTGGGCGCGCATCGGACCATCGTCGGAAAGGATCTAGGTCCAGCGAACTAAACGGACATGACATGTGAGTTGAGTCACAAGGGACCTGCTTTTGCTGACCGAGAGTGCCGCGGAGTGTGCTCTGTGTGTTTCAGTTTGTCTGGCAGTCGGACGATAGGCATGTTCTCCAGGTGACCGTGCGGTGGAGGGAGTGTGCGATGGACGGCGACGAGCTCGACCACGCCGAGCCCTACGTCCGTCTTTCCACCCTCCGGACGCTGCACCGCATCATCGCCGACGTGAACGCCGCCCGGAGCCTGGCCGGCACCCTGCAGGCGGTGGTCGAGGGGGCCGTCACCGGCCTCGGGTTCGACGCCGCGGCGGTGAGCCTGGTGCGACCGGACGGGGACCTGGTCGTCTCGGCGGTCTGGGAGCTGACCGAGCAGGGCGGTCCGGGCGAGGGCATCAACAGCCTGCTGGGACGTATCGGTTCGCGGGAATCCTGGGAGCGGCTGCTCGGCGTCGGCGACACCTGGGGCTCGCTGATCTTCGTCCCGCACGAGCGTGCCTGGGCGATCGCTCCCGACCTGCCCGTCTGGGGCGGCGGCGGGGGAGAGGTCCCGGAGGGCTGGTGGCATCCCGAGGACGCGCTGCTGGCCCCGATGCGCAGCCTCGGCGGCGAACTGCTCGGGGTGCTCTCCGTGGACCGGCCGCGCAACGGCCGCCGCCCCGGTCCGTGGCTGCGCGAGGCGCTGGAGATGTTCGCCCAGCAGTGCGGCATCGCCATCGGCAACGCCCGGCTGCGGGCCGAGATGCAGCGCACGCTGATCCGGCTGGAGCGCGAGCAGCAGACCTTGCTGGCCAGCGAGGAGAGCTACCGTCAGGCGTTCGAGTTCGCCCCGAGCGGCATGGCCCTGACCGAGCTGCACGGCGAGCAGGCGGGCCGGCTCACCCGGGTCAACGACGCCCTGTGCCGGCTGCTGGGCCGCTCCCGGGCCTCGCTCCAGGCGCAGACCTTCGCCGATCTGGTCCACCCCGAGGACGCCCGGGAGCTGCGCAAGATCGCCACCGGCAACGGCCGCGCCGAGGTCCGACTGGCCCGCCGGGACAACGGCTGGCTCTGGGTGCACCTGCGCAACTCGGTGATCTCGGACGCCACCGAGGGCGCCCAGTTCCTGCTCACCCACGTCGAGGACATCGAGGACCGCAAGCGCCACGAGCTCCAGCTCGCCCACCGGGCCAGCCACGACGCCCTCACCGGCCTCCCCAACGCGGCCGAGTTGCGGGCCCGGCTCAGCCTGCGGCTGTGCGAGCACCCGCACCAGCTGCCGGTCCGCGCCGGTTCGCCCGACCACGGCTACGACCTCAGCGCCTTCGAGGACGGTTACCGCGCCCCGAGCCACGGCAGCGACCACGAGCACGTGCACACCGCGCTGCCGGACGCCAGCCGCAGCGGCCGCGGGCTCGCGGTGATCTTCTGCGACCTGGACGGCTTCAAGGGCATCAACGA
The DNA here is from genome assembly GCF_042658505.1 of Streptacidiphilus monticola. Lineage (NCBI taxonomy): Bacteria > Bacillati > Actinomycetota > Actinomycetes > Kitasatosporales > Streptomycetaceae > Streptacidiphilus > Streptacidiphilus monticola. The sequence goes on from NZ_JBHSQJ010000069.1 coordinate 11,008, forward strand.
CCGCCACGGCCACAACGCCGGCGACGCCGTCCTGATCGAGGTGGCCCAGCGACTGCAGCAGGTGGTCCGCGAGGGCGACACCGTGGCCCGCCTCGGCGGGGACGAGTTCGTGGTCCTGGCCGACGGCGTGGACCGGGAGCAGGCCAAGGAGCTGGCGGCCCGGCTCAAGACGGCGATCAGTCCGCCGATCCGCTGGGAGAACCGGACACTGCGCGTCGGCGTCAGTCTCGGTATCGGCTGGGCCGGCTGCGGCATGACCATCAACGAGGTCCTGCACACCGCCGACGAGCTGATGTACGTGGAGAAACGCGCCCGCTCGGCGCCAGGAGGCCGCTCCCACCGGCGGGCGGGCTGACCTTCCGTGCCGCGGTCGGCCTTACCTCCGGATCACTCTGTCGGGGTAGTGTGCCGGGGTCAGCCAAGCGACCCCTGGGGAGTTGAAGACCCGATGACGGCCGATAACCCCGGCGTGCCCGAGGACGACGACCCGTTCGCGTACCTGTACCGCGCCGACGGCGCGCCTGCGGACGTGGACGCGGCGACCGCGCCGCTGCCGCAGCAGCAGCCGGGCGTGCCCCGCACCTCGTACCAGCAGGCCACCCAGGTCGGTCGCACGCAGTACGGCCAGCGCGCCGCGTACCCCGGCGCCGGGCAGCAGCAGGCGGCCCCGCCGCAGTACGGCTACGCCCAGCCGCAGCCCCAGCAGCAGGCGCAGCCGCCGGTCCCCCCGCAGGCGGGATCGCGTGCCGCGAACCGCGGCGGTGGCGGCAACCGGGGCGTGGTGCTGGGCGTGGTGGCCGTCGTGGTGGCCATCGCCATCGGCATCGGCTTCGCCCTGTTCAACTCCAAGGACCACTCCGGTGACACCGCCGGTTCGACCGCCGGCTCCACCAGCCAGGCCTCGACGGCCGCCTCCGGCAGCCCTTCTGACGGTTCGTCGGCTTCCGCCTCCCCGTCCGCCCAGCTGCCCGGGATCGCCGACGCGGCGACGATGACGCTCGCGGGCACCCAGGCCTCGACCCAGTACCCGGGCGCCAAGGCCGCGGGCGGTGCGTCCGTGCCGCTCACCGCCCCCGGCCAGAGCATCAGCTGGACCGTGACGGTTCCGGCCGACGGCAGGTACAACCTGCACGTCCGCTACGACAACGCCGCCGCCGACGCCCAGGGCACGATCACCGCCGGCAGCGAGACCGGCAAGGTCAACCTGAAGAACTACAGCGGCCAGCAGGGCGACTGGACCAAGGGATGGGTCCACTCCTACGGCGGCATCAACCTCAAGGCCGGTCAGAACACCATCGTGCTGACGCTGGCGGCCCCCGGCCAGCCCGGCGTCTACATCGACCAGTTGGCGCTCTCGACCGACACCGCGAACCCCTGGGGCTGATCGATCCTCTCCCACGCGACGTGAGGCCCCCGGCCCCGCCCGAGCCGCGGGAGACGGGGGCCTCTTGCTACGCCGCGCGCGCCGGGGCGAACCGCTCGGCGCCGACGGCCCACGCGCCGCCGCGCATGACGCCGGCCACGTTCCAGTCGGCGTCCAGCACCACCAGGTCCGCCCGCTTGCCCACCGCCAGCGAGCCGACCTGGTCGTCGATGCCCAGCAGCCGGGCCGGGTTGGCCGACAGCATCCGGACGACCTCCGCGAGCGGGAGCTGATTGACCGTCACCGCCCGCTTGAACGCGACGTCCAGGGTCAGCGTCGAGCCGGCGATGCTGCCGCCCTCCGCCAGCCGGGCGACGCCCTCGCGGACCTCCACAGCCAGCGGGCCGAGCATGTAGTCGCCGTCGCCGAAGCCCGCCGCCGCCATGGCGTCGGTGATCAGCGCGATCCGGTCCACGCCCGCGCCCCGGTAGGCCAGGTCGACCACGGCCGGGTGGAGGTGCACGCCGTCGCCGATCAGCTCGACGGTCACCCGCTCGTCCTCCAGCAGCGCCACCACCGGGCCGGGCGCCCGGTGGCCGATCCCCGGCATGGCGTTGAAGAGGTGGGTGGCCACCGTCGCCCCGGCCTCGACGCCGGCCAGTGCCGCGTCGTAGGTGGAGTCCGTGTGCCCGATGGCAGCGATCACACCGAGGTCGGCCAGCATCCGGATCGACTCCAGGCCGCCGTCCAGCTCGGGGGCGAGCGTGACCATCTTCGCGTGGCCGCGGGCCGCCTCGACCAGCTTCCGCACGACCGCGGGGTCCGGGTCGCGCAGCAGGTCGGGGTCGTGCGCGCCGCAGCGGTTGATGGAGATGAAGGGCCCCTCGAAGTGCACGCCCGCGATCACGCCGTCCTCGGCCAGCTCGCCGAGCAGCGCCGCCTGCCGGCACAGGTCGTCGATCTCGCCGGTGACGGTGGAGGCGATGGTGGTCGTGGTGCCGTGCAGCAGGTGGGTGCGGGCGGCGGTGAGCACCTGCTCGGCGGTGCCGGTCGCGTAGGAGGCGCCGCCGCCGCCGTGGGTGTGCATGTCCACGAAGCCGGGGACGACGGTGTGACCGCTGAGGTCGAGCGCGGGCGCTGAGCCGACCGGACTGTCCGCGGGCGCTTCCGTCGCCGCGATCCGGCCGTGCTCCACGGCCAGGTACCCGTTGTCGACCACACCGGTGGGGAGGACGACCCGGGCCCCGGCCAGCACAGTGCGTTCCGCGTTGCTCACGCGGTCACCTCCGATGAGAGCAGGTCCCAGGCGAGGAGACCCGCGCCCAGGCATCCGGCATTGTCTTTGAGCATGGCCGGAACGATGACGGGCGGCACCTGGAACGTGAGTCGTTCGGCCAGGGCCGCGCGCAGCGGTGCGAACAGCGTGTCGCCCGCCTCGCCGAGGCCGCCGCCGATGACGACCGTGCCGGTGTCGAGGACGCTCTGAGCGATCGTCAGACCGTCGGCCAGCGCGGCCACCGCGTCCTGCCAGACCTCGGCGGCGCGGGGGTCGCCGAGGTCGACCGCGGCCGCGCAGTCCGCGGCGGTGGCCTTCTCGTCGCCGCAGGCCTCGGCCCAGGCCCGGGTCACCGCCGCCGCCGAGGCGACGGTCTCCAGGCAGCCGCGTGCGCCGCAGCCGCACGGCCGACCGCCCGGGCGCACGATGACGTGGCCGATCTCGCCCGCGGCGCCGTGCGCGCCGGACTCGATCCGGCCGTCGATGCCGATGCCTCCGGCGATCCCGGTGCCCAGGGCGACGAAGAGGAAGCGGGGGACGCCCCGGCCGGCACCGAGCCGGCCCTCGGCCAGGGCTCCGGTACGCATGTCGTGGCCGAGCGCCACCGGCATGCCCAGCCGCTCGCGCAGCAGCGCCGCCATGGGGAGGTCCCGCCAGCCCAGGTTCGCGGAGAACACCGCGATGCCCTCGGTCTCGTTCACCGTGCCGGGCACGCAGACCCCGGCGGCCTCGGCGGGCCGCCCGAACCGGCGGATCCCCTCCTCGCGCAGGTCGGCCGCGTAGTCGAGGACGGCGGCGACCACGGCCTCGGTCCCCAGTTCGCGTCCGGTGGGACGGCGGTCCCGGTGGAGCAGGGTGCCGTCGGGGGCGACCAGGGCGGCCTTCATCCCGGTGCCGCCGACATCGAGTGCGATCACGTGCTTCACGAGTCGGCAGTCTCCCTTGTCGGAGGCCCAGAGGTCTAGTCCAGTCGCCGGATTGGGTCGGGTGTACCAGAGTAATGGACTGGACCAATGTGGTCTAGACCAAGTGGAACCGCAGGTCAGGACCGCGGCGTTCCGGCAAGGGGGTGGCGCGGGGCAATTCCGTGAAGTTCCGTTTCGCCCCGGTAAGTTGCGCGATTTCCAATGATTCGTCCGATTCTCCGTTGCGCAGGGTGCAACGAAGGCCAGCGATTCGGTAAATGGTGTAGACCTCTTGGGTGTCCCTCGGAAGACTGACCGCCACAGCGGGGCCGCAGGGTTGCTGCCGGCCTTGGACTCTTCCCTCTCGAAGGCGGTACTTGCGTTGAAGCGTCGTGTTCTCGCCCTTACGACGGTCGGCGTCGTCGGTGCGCTGGCCCTCACGGCCTGTGGCAGCAGCAAGAGCGGCGGCAGCTCGGCCGACGGCACCACCACCATCAAGCTGGTCGCGGCCGACTACGGCTCCAACGGCCAGAACCCCAGCAAGGCCTACTGGGACGGTGTGGTCAGCGCCTTCGAGCAGGCCAACCCCAAGATCAAGGTCGATGTCACGGTCATCAGCTGGGACGACATCGACGCCAAGCTGGCGACGATGATCCAGAACAAGCAGTACCCGGACATCGTCCAGGGCCCCGGCTACGCCACCTGGGCCAAGGCCGGCCTGCTCTACAAGGCGTCCGACGTGCTGTCCGGAGCCACCCAGTCCAACCTGGTCCCCTCCCTGGCCAAGGCCGGCGAGCAGGAGGGCACCGCCTACGGCATCCCCTTCGTGTCCTCCTCCCGGGCGTTCCTGATCAACAACGCGCTGTGGAAGAAGGCCGGCCTGCCCATGACGGGCGGCAAGGCCGTGGCGCCGAAGACCTGGGACGAGGTCGAGGCCGACGCCAAGAAGCTGAAGGCGGCCGGCGTCCAGGTGCCCCTCGGCGTCCCGCTCGGCAAGGAGGAGGCCCAGGCCGAGTCCTTCATGTGGGAGATGAACAACGGCGGCGGCTACCTGGACGCCTCCGGCAAGTGGGCCATCAACTCCCAGGCCAACGTGCAGACCTTCCAGACCCTCAAGAAGTGGGTCGACGAGGGCCTGACCGAGCAGGCCCCCGCCTCGGTCAACCGCACCGACCTCTACAAGGACTTCGCCTCCGGCAAGGTCGGCATGCTCAACGGCCACCCGACCCAGCTCGGCGACATCAAGACCGCGAACCTCGACGTCACCTGGGCCCCGCTGCCCACCGCGCAGGCCGGCGGCACCCCCAAGACCCTGGGCGTCGGCGACTGGATCTCGGCCTTCAAGGCGGGCGGCCACGCCGACCAGATCAAGGCATTCCTGGACTTCGTGTACCAGAAGGACAACCAGGTCAAGTTCGACGAGGAGTACAACCTGCTCCCGGTCACCAACGACGCGGTGACCCAGGTCAGCGCCGACAAGCCGGAGCTCAAGCCGTTCCTGGACGCGCTGCCCAACGCCCTGTTCGTGCCGGTCTCCATCCCGGCCTGGGACAAGGTCAACACCGAGGTCAAGAACCAGATCGGTGACGCGCTCAAGGACCCGCAGAAGGGCCTCGACAACCTGCAGCAGGTCGCCCAGACCGCCGGCCAGTGACCCTGACCGGTCGTCCATGACCGCGCGGCGGGACGGTGCCCCCTCATCGTCCCGCCGCGCCCGGCTGTCCCACCGGCTGTCCAACCCCGAACCCGCACAGGGGAGTTAGACCCGTGTCAGAGAACAAGGCCGTCAAGGCCTCCGCGGCCGGCGGGCGCAACACGCTCGCCCGGCTCGGCCCGCTGCCCTGGATCGGCCCGGCCGTCGTGCTGATCCTGCTCGTCGTGGTCTGGCCCGTCGTCGAGATGGTGCTGACCTCGCTGCACAAGATCGACGGACTGGGCATCGACTACGGCTTCAACGGCGTCGGCCGCTACCAGAAGCTCTTCGACGACCCCCGCTTCGGCCAGGTCATGGTCTGGACCGTGGTGTGGACCGTGGTCGTCGTCGCCCTCACCATGCTGATCTCGCTGGGCCTGGCCCAGCTGTTCAACCAGCAGTTCCCGGGCCGCCGTTACACCCGCTGGGCGCTGATCGCCCCCTGGGCCGCGTCCGTCATCATGACCGCGATCGGCTTCCGCTGGATGCTCGACGAGGTCGCCGGCGTCTTCAACACCCTGATGGTGGACCTGCACCTGATCCACCACCCCGTCGCCTGGCTCGGCGACGCCTCCCACTCCAAGCCCTGGCTGATCGCCGTGGCCGTCTTCGTCTCGCTGCCGTTCACCACGTACACCCTGCTGGCCGGCCTGCAGACCGTCCCCGCCGAGGTCTACGAGGCAGCCAAGGTCGACGGGGCCACACCCTGGCAGACGTACCTCCGGGTGACCCTGCCGCTGCTGCGCCCCTCGTTCCTGGTCGCGCTGGTCATCAACCTGATCAACGTCTTCAACTCCTTCCCGGTCATCTGGGGCATGACCCAGGGCGGGCCCAACGCCGACACCTCCACCTCGACCGTGTTCATGTACCTGCTCGGCCAGACCGACATCGGCGAGTCGGCGGCCATGTCCGTCGTCAACTTCGCCGTCGTCATCGTCATGGTGCTGCTCTTCCTCAAGGTCAGCCGCTGGAACGAGGAGGGCTGACCCATGGCCACCACCACCGCCCCCGCCGCCGAGCCCCGCGCGCTGGCCACGGCCCCGGCCCCCGGTCCGGTCAAGAAGCCGTTCACGCTGAAGAAGCTCGTGCTCACGCTGACCGCGTGGGTGCTCGCCGTGGTCTTCCTCGTCCCCTACCTGGAGATGGTGATCACCGCGCTGCGCCCGCCGGGCGAGCTGCGCGACTCCTCCTACCTGCCCAAGTCCTTCGACTGGTCCAACTTCTGGAAGGTCTGGCAGGACACCACCATCGGCTCCAACGTGCAGGTCACCCTGCTCGTCTCGGTCGGCGCCACGCTGCTGGTGCTGCTGGTCGCCCTTCCGGCGGCCTACTACACCGCCCGGATCCGCTTCCGCGGCCGCAAGCTGTTCCTGCTGCTGGTCCTGGTCACCCAGATGTTCCAGCCCACGGCTCTGCGGGTGGGCCTGTACCGGGAGTTCGACCAGCTGGGCATGCTGGACAACGTCTGGTCACTGGTTCTGGCCAACGCCGCCTTCAACCTCGCCTTCGCGGTGTGGATCCTCTCCGCCTACATCGGCTCGATCCCGGCCGAGTTGGAGGAGGCGGCGATGATCGACGGGACCAGCCGCGTCGGCGCGCTGTTCCGGGTCACCCTGCCGCTGGCCCTGCCCGGCGTCGTCACCACCGTGATCTTCACCTTCATCGCGGCGTGGAACGAGTTCATCATGGGCCTGACGCTCATCAACACGGACACCAAGCAGCCGCTGACGGTGGGCATCAACAACATGATCGGCGCCTACAGCGTCCAGTGGAACTACGTCTTCGCCGCCTCCGTCGTGGCGATCATCCCCGTCGTCATCCTCTTCGCCTTCATCGAGAGGCATGTCGTCTCCGGCCTGACGGCGGGTTCCGTGAAGTGAACTGACGCCCGGTCATGCGGCAGGGGCGGCCCCATGTGCGGGAGGCCGCCCCTGCCGCTGTCCGTCGTCAGAGGCTGAGGTGGTACGCCTTGCGCAGCGTCTCGTGCACGGTCCAGGTGGTCCGGTCGCCCTCGCGCAGCACGCAGGCGTCGCCCGGCCCCACGTCGAAGGTGCGTCCGCCCTCGACGGCGATGGTCGCGCGGCCGCTGACGACGACGAACAGCTCGTTCGCCTCGGTGTCGGTCACCACGCCCGGGGTGATCTGCCAGATGCCCCGGACCTGCGAGCCGTCCGCGGACTCCCAGAGCACCTTCCCGGTGACCTCGGGTGTGCCGGAGACGATCTGCGCCGGGTCGAGGGGCTCCGGCTCGAGCTGGGCGTCCGGGATGTGCACGGCGAAACTGTCCATGCCACCGGACCCTAGTTCCCGCAGGTGGGGCCGGGCAGATGCACTGTGCGTCGGACCCGGCGGGCAGAATGACAATGTGACGGAACCGAGCGGACTGACGGACCTCGACCGGGCCATCCTGACCCTGGAGGCCCGGCCCTTCCGCACGCCCGGCGCGAAGGAGGCCGCGATCCGCGAGGAGCTGGGCCTGGCCCCGGTGCGGTACTTCCAGCGCCTCAACGCGCTGCTGGACTCGCGGGAGGCGCTGGCCTTCTCCCCGGTGCTCGTCAACCGCCTCCGCCGGCTCCGCGACGACCGGCGCTCACGCCGGTGACCCGCGCCCGCGCCTAGAACCGCTCGGCCAGGCTGCCCAGCAGGGCCACGACGCCCTCGGGGCCCTGCACGATCAGGTCGGCCCGGGAGGCGAGCGCGGTCACTGGGGCCTCGCCCGTCGTCGGCGCGGCGCAGACCAGGAGACCCGGGTTGCCGTCCTTGCGCCACTGCGCGACCGCGTCGAACGCGGCGATGTCCCCGAGGTCGTCCCCGGCGTAGAGGACTGACGCGGCGTCACGCTCGGCGAGGTAGGCCCGGAGCGCGTCCCCCTTGTCCGTCCCCGGCGGGCGCAGCTCCAGTACGAAGCGTCCGGGCTCCACCGCCAGGCCCAACCGTTCGGCTGCCGACAGCAGTTCGGGCTCCAGAGCGTGCAGCACGGCGTCCGGGTTGGCCGTGCGCCGGGTGTGGACGGCCAGGGCCGCGCCCTTGTCCTCGATGCGCACGCCGTCCGGGGCCCCGGCCACGATGGCCGGCAGTTCCTCGCGGAGCGCGAGGACGCCCGGGTGGGGCGGAGGCGTGCGCAGCTCGCCCGTCGCCGCGTCCCAGCGCTCGGCGCCGTAGTGGCCCAGGATCGTCAGGCGCTCCAGCCCCGTCACCCCGGCGAAGCCCGCCAGCTCGAGCGCCGACTCCACCGGCCGCCCGGTGATCACGGCGACCCCGGCGAGGTGCGGTGCCAGCCGCGCCAGCGTCGGGACGGCGTCCGGATGGACGTAGGCCTCGCTGGGATCGGCCACGATCGGGGACAGGGTGCCGTCGAAGTCCAGTGCGACCACGGCCCGTTGGGGTTCGGCCAGAATCGCGGCCAGCCCGGCCGCGCCCGCCTCGGTACTCGGCTGCATACCGACGACAGTACCCCGCCCCGGTGCTGCGGGGGCGAACCACCCGTATGCGGACGATTTCTACCTCATAACTGTCACGCTCCGGTGGCTGTGCTGTGACAACGCCGCCGCTACCTTTCCCCTTGAGGGGGCGGGGGTAACCATGAAGTGGACCGTGCCCGGGTACACGGAGACCCGGGAGTTGGGATCGGGTGCGAGCGGGCGGGTCGTGCTCGCACTGCACCAGGCGACGGGGACACCGGTCGCGATCAAGTACCTGAGCGACGAGCTGCGGTCCGACCCGGACTTCCTGCAGGAGTTCCGCGCGGAGGCGCGGCTGCTGGGCGACCTCGAATCACCATACGTGGTCCGGATGTTCGAGTACGTCGAAGGCCCAGCGGGCGCGGCCATCGTCATGGAGCTGGTCGACGGCATCGCGCTGCGCGCGCTGCTGCGCCAGGCGGGGGCGACCGGGCCCGAGGCGGCGCTGGTGGTCCTCAAGGGCTCACTGCTGGGCCTGGCGGCGGCGCACGAACTCGGCGTCGTACACCGCGACTACAAGCCCGAGAACGTGCTTGTCGCGGCTGACGGTTCGTCAAAGCTGGTCGACTTCGGCATCGCGGTGAAGGCGGGCGAGGACGGCGGCATCGCCGGCACCCCGCCGTACATGGCCCCCGAGCAGTGGACCGGCGGCGCGGCCTCCCCGGCCGCGGACGTCTACGCGGCGACGGCGACCTTCTTCGAGTGCCTGACGGGCTCGCGCCCGTTCCCGGGCGTGACCTTCGCGGAGCTGGTGGTCCAGCACACGGAGGCCCCGATCCCGGACGAGCAGGCGCCGGAGGCCGTGCGCCCCCTGATCCGCCGCGGCCTGGCGAAGGCGGCCGCGGAGCGGCCGGAGAGCGCGGCGGAGTTCGTGGCCGAGCTGGAGGCGGTGGCGGGCGCGGCCTACGGCCCGCAGTGGGAGGAGACCGGCCGGAAGAAGCTGGCGGCGCTGGCCGCGCTGCTCCCGCTGCTGTTCCCCTCGGCGACGGGCGACGTCCCCGGCGTCACGTCGGCGTTGGCGCAGACGACGCTGCGGCCGCCGGAGCGGACGAAGCCGCCCCGGCTGATCCGGAAGCGGCGTCTGCTGTACGGCGGCGTCGCCGCCGGGCTGGGCGTCGTCCTCATCGGCGGCGTCGCTGCGGGCGTCAGCACCGGCAGGCACCACCTCCCCGGCCACCCCATCGGCGACGCGACCCCCGTCGCGCTCACGTCCTTCACCCCCGGCGGCAGCCCCACCCCGGTCCCCACGAGCCCGTCGCCTGCGCCGACTTCGGCCGGCCCGTCGCCTTCGGCGTCCAGCACGA
>NZ_JBHSQJ010000070.1:0-6976 GCF_042658505.1 Streptacidiphilus monticola
CCAAGACAACGATCCTCAAGCTCACGACCCGTCTCCTGTTTCGTACTGGGTGGGCTGGCTGCGTACGGGGCCCGTGCCCGCTTGTCACGCACCATAAGGGTACTGAGTGCCATTTGCCAAGGAACTGAGTGTCATTGCATGCGGGCTTGCTCACATTGGTTCACATGTGAACATTCCGCTCGTTACGGTCGAAAGCATGGCCAAGAAGAACGCTTCCTCCTCCGCCGCTGCCGCCCGACGTGCCCGGATCGCCGCCGAGCGGGCGGCGGACCGCCGCCGCGAGCGGCGCAACCGGCTGCTCGTGCGGGCGGGGCTCGGTGCCGCCGCGCTCGCGGTCGTAGGCGGCGGAATCGCGATCGCGGCCGACCGCGGTTCGTCCTCCGGATCCGGCTCCGCCGCCGGCACCGGCGCCGCCCGCTGGGCCGTCCCGGCCGACGCCTCCGTCGCTGTGACGTCCGCGGGCCTGCCGATGCTGTCGACCGAGGGCACCGTGCTGCACCTCCACACCCACCTGGACGTCTACGTCGACGGCAAGCAGGTGCAGGTCCCCGCGGAGATCGGCATCGACCAGGCGACTCAGCAGATCAGCCCGCTGCACTCGCACGACACCAGCGGCGTGATCCACATCGAGTCCCCGGAGAAGAAGGACTTCACCCTCGGCCAGTTCCTGAAGGAATGGCAGGTGCCCCTCTCCACCAGCCAGTTGGGCGACCTGAAGACCGACGCGACGCACACGCTCATCGCCTACGTCAACGGCAGGCCCGCCTCCGGCGACCCGGCGTCGATCGTGCTCAGGGCCCACGACGAGATCGCCCTCGTCTACGGCACGGCGAGTGAGAACGCCGCGGTGCAGGTGCCGAGCGGCTACCACTGGACCGACGGTCTCTGAACCGGGCCGGCGGCGTCACCGACGGCGGTCGTCGGGGAGTTCGCTCGGGCCGACGCGGTCGTCGAGCCAGGCGGCGAGGGGGCGGGTGGCGCGCAGGAAGTCCACTGCCCGTCGTTTCGCGGCGGCGGTGCCGAGCCAGGCGGCAGCCGGGTGCTGGCGCCAGGCGAACAGGTCCTTGTGGCGCAGCAGTTCGATCCGCGGGTGGTCCTTGGGGAAGCCGCGGGGCGCGGACTTCAGCTGCTCGCGGGAGCGGACCTCGATCTTCTGCTCCGTCAGCTCCGCGATGATCCGCTCCAGTTCGGCCCCCGAGAGATCCTCCGCCACCGCGGCGCGGTAGCGGGCCAGCTGGTCCGCGGCCATCCCGTAGTAGCCCGCGGCCAGGGCCAGCCCCTCCGCGGAGAGCTGGATGTAGCCGCCGTGCTCGAGGGTCGCGCCGATGGCCGTCTTGTAGGGGCTCTTGTCGGCGCTGAAGCGCACGTCCCGGTTGGGGCGGAACACCTTCCCCCGGCCGAACTCGGCCTCCAGCTCCTCGAGCAGCGCCAGCATCGGCGCGAGCACCTGCGTGTCATAGACCTCCCGGTGGGCGGTCCAGTAGGCCTTGGAGTTGTCCATCTCCAGGCCCTCGTAGAACTCCAGCGCCTCGACCGGCCAGCCCGTGAACGTCATGTCTCGGACAGTAGTCCAGTACGTCGGAGCGCGCAGTGAACAGCTTCATGTTCATATGAACGTGAAAGTGTGAGATAACTGCTGCATGAGTGTCGCCGACCGGCTCGACCTGACGCTGCGTCTGGTCCAGGGCTCCACCGACCGGGTCTCCGTGGCCGAGCTCGCGCAGCGGCTCGGTGTGTCCGAGATGACCGTCCGCCGCGATCTCGACGTGCTCGAACGCCAGGGGCTGGTCCGCCGCGTGCACGGCGGCGCGGTGCCGGCGCGGGCGCGCGAGGAGGGGGCGGGCTTCGACACCCGCGAGCAGTGGCAGGCCGCCACCAAGGAGAAGCTCGGCGCGGCCGTCGCCGAGCTTGTGCCGCCCGGCTCCCGGGTACTGCTGGACGCGGGGACGACCACCGTCCACGTGGCGCGGCACCTCGCCCGGCGCGCCCCGCTCACGGTCGCGGCACTCAGTCTGCAGACCGCCGTCGCCCTGGCGGACGTCCCGGGCGTCGACCTGCTGATCGTCGGCGGGCGGTCGCGGCCGGGGGAGCGGTCCTTCGTCGGGCCGCTGGCGCTGCGCACGATCGAGGCGCTCGCCTTCGACGTCTTCGTGATGTCGATCGGCGGCGTCCACGCGCAGCACGGGTGGTCCGAGTTCTCGCTCGACGACGCCGCCGTCAAGCAGGCCGGACTGGCCCAGGCGGCCCGGACCGTCGTCGTCGCCGACGCCACCAAGCTCGGCGTCCGGGCCTTCAGCCAGGTGGCGCCGCTGGAAAGGGCGGAGGTCTTCGTCACCGACCTCGCCGCCGGGGACGAGTCGACCCACCCCAACGGTCCCGCCACGCTCGCCGCGCTGCGCGAGGCCGGGGTGCGGACCGTGCTCGCCTGAGCCGGGCCGGACGTCCAGCTGACAACCTTTCAGAGAGGAAGCCGCATGCCGCCGTTGATGATCCTCGTCGCCGGTCCGTACCGCTCCGGGACCGGGGACGACCCGGTGAAGCTCGCCGCCAACGTCCAGGCCATGAACGAGACGGCCCTCGCGCTGTTCCGGGCCGGCCACCTGGGCGTCACCGGGGAGGCCCTGGCCCTGCCGCTGCTGGAGACGGCCGGCAGCGCCGGTCCGGACGACCCCCTCTTCGCGGAGCTGTTCCACCCCGTGGCCGAGCGGCTGCTGGAGCGCTGCGACGGAGTCCTGCGCATCGGTGGGCCGTCCGCAGGGGCGGACCGGATGGTCGCGCACGCACGCGCGCACGGCAAGGCGGTGTGGACGGCGGTCGAGGAGATCCCGCCGGCGGTGGGCGGCGACTGCTGAGGCGAGGCCGTGTGCGGGGGAGGAGGATGGGAAGCCGGACAGACGTCCGCACGCGGGGCGACAAGGAGGTCGGCCTGATGAGGATGCTGATGATCGTCCAGATGGACACCGGCAAGGCGAACCAGGCGATCCGGGACAAGCGCATGGCCGAGCTCATGCAGTCTGCGGTCGGCGGGCTCAAGCCGGAGGCGGCGTACTTCACCACCGTGGAGGGGTGCCGCGGCGGGTACATCGTCTTCGACCTGAAGGAGCCGGCCCAGCTGCCCTCCATCGCAGAACCCTTCTTCCTGGAGCTCGACGCAAAGATCACCTACTCCCCGGTGATGACCCCGGAGGACGTGATCCGCGGCCTGGACCCGGGCTACGTGGCCCCGTCCTGACCGCCACCGAGGGTGCGGCCCGCCGGTCGGCGGGCCGCACCCTCCTTTCCGGCGAGGTCTGCGGATCCGCGGCTGGGGCAGAATCGCAGCGTGAGCGGGATGACGAGCGAAGGCGGAGACCCGGCCTGCTGGCTGAACCTGGTCTGCGAGGAGTGCGGCAAGGTCCGCGCGCACCCGGGGCCGACGCCCTGCGAGCACTGCGGCTTCCGGCCGGAGCCGGAGGAGGACGACGAGCCCGTGTCCTGGGTGTGGCCGGTGGACTCCGCCGAGGACGGGCGAGCGGGCGGGGAGCCTCGCGCCGAGCGCGAGCAGGACCGGGACCGGGACGCGGCCGGGCGGGCGCGCAACGCGCGGCCCCGCGACGGACTCGGCCGGCCGCTGCCCTACGGAGTGCCGGGCGTGCCCCGCCAGCCCGAGGGGGTGGTCCGGACCCCCGCCGAGGCCCTGGCCGAGGCCCAGCGGCTGCTGGACGCCGGACTGCCGTTCCATGCCCACGAGGTCCTGGAGGACCAGTGGAAGGCGGCCCCGGAGCAGGAGCGCCGACTGTGGCGCGCCCTGGCCCAGTTCGCGGTCGGCCTGACCCACGCCGCCCGCGGCAACGCCGCCGGCGCGGCGTCCCTGCTCGACCGGGCGGCCGGCGGCCTGGAGCCCTACGCCGCCGCACCTCCGTACGGCATCGCGGTGGCGGCGCTGCTCGCGTGGGCCCGTGGACCACGGTCCGCCGAGCCGCCCCGGTTGCGCGACTGAGCCGCGGGACGGCCACCACCTGGCTCAACCACCGTCACCCGCAGTGCCGTGCGAGTTCACGGCGGCGGGGACTGGCGGAGGGCAGCCAGGGCCGGGGCCAGGTCGCCCGCGGCGCGGGGATCGGTGAGGCGACGCTGCGTCAACTCCTCGATGCGCCGCAGGCGGTAGCGAACCGTGTTGGGATGGACGAACAGCGTCCGCGCCGCCTCGTCGGCGGAGCCGCCCGCGGCGAACCAGTGCTCCAGGGTCTCCAGCAGCCGGGCCCGCTCCTGCCCCGGCAGGGCCAGGACCGGGCCGAGCACCACGTCGGCCAGCCGGGCCGCCTCGGCCGGAGCAGCGGCGACCAGCATGGCCAACGGGCTGTCGTCGAACCGGGCCACCCCGGGGCCGGTCAGTCCGGCCAGGGCCAGCCGGGCGAAGCGCAGCGCCCGCGGAGTGTCGAGCAGCGAGTCGAAGACCGGACTGACCCCGATCCGCGCCCCCGAACGCCGCAGCACCCGCAGGCCCACCGCCTCCGCGTCCGGCGCGGCCAGGGCGACCAGGCCCAACTGCTGGTCCGGCAGCAGCCGCCAGGCGGAAGGGAGTTGGGCCTCCCGCAAGGCCGCCTCCACGCCCGGAAGGGGCTCCTCGCCCGGGGCGGGAACGGTCGCGGCGACGACCGCGTACGGCCCCCGCTCGGGCAGGCCCAGCTGGCGTGCGGCCTCCCAGAGCGTGGTGCGCTCCACGATGACACCGGTGAACAGCGCCTCCGCGAGCGCCGAGCGGCGGGCCTCGCGCTGCAGGGTCAGTTCGGCCGTGGTCTCCCGGTGGGCCGCCGCCACCGCCTCCGCGTACAGGCCGAACAGGGCCCACAACTCCGCTGACTGCGTGACCAGTTGGGCGTCGGTGACCTCCGGGTGGGTGCGTGCCTCCGCGATGATCTGCTGCCACAGGAACTCGAAGCCGATCCGGTAGGCGTGCAGCGCCTCCGCCAGCGGCACCCCCTGCTGAGCCCGGATCCGGCCGGTGTCGCGGGCCGGTCCGGGGTCCGCGGGGCCGCCCTGCTCGAAGTGACGCAGGATCAGGTCCGCGTTCCGGGTGCAGGAAATCCGCAGCGAGTCGAAGGGAATCAGCGACTCGTCCGTATAGGAGGGGATGTCCCGGAGAATCCGCCGGGCCATCCGCTCGCCCAGTTCCGGCAGGCGTGCGTGCAGTGCGGTGGCCACCCCGGAAAGGTCCATCCCCGCAGCCTACGACGGTGGCATTGTTTCCAGGAACAAAATGGTTCCGGCACTGCTGTGACGCCGGACATAGGCCCGGCCCGTCGCGCGCACCACCATGTCGTCAGCGTGAACGGCGGATTTCGACGGTGACATTCGTGGAGGCGGGCATGGCCAATCTGGCGGAGTTTCTGGTGGAGACGGCGGCTCGGCAGCCCGAGCGGACGGCGCTGCGGCTGGGCCCGCTGAGGACCAGTTACGCCGAGCTCGACGAGCGCAGCGCCCGGGCCGCCGCGCTGCTGCACGCCGAGGGCGTCCGGCCCGGCGACCGGGTGGCGCTGATGCTCCCGAACGTCCCCGAGTTCGTGGTCCTGTACTACGGGATCCTGCGCGCCGGGGGGATCGTCGTGCCGATGAACCCGCTGCTGAAGACCCGGGAAACGGCCTACCACCTGAAGGACTCGGGCGCCGTGCTGCTCTTCGAGTGGCACCAGGCCCCTGGCGAGGGCGCGGCCGGTGCCGCGGAGGCGGGGGTCCGGCACGTCGCCGTGGAGCCGGCCGCCTTCGCCGGGGCGTTGGCCGGGTACGAGCCGGCGGCCGAGGTGGCCGCGGTGGCCGGGGACGACGTCGCCGTGCTGCTCTACACCTCCGGCACCACCGGCCGCCCCAAGGGCGCCGCGCTGACCCACGCCGGCCTGCGGCACAACACCGACGTCAACGCGGTCCACGTCCAGCAGTTGACGCCGGACGACGTGGTGGTGGGCTGCCTGCCGCTGTTCCACATCTTCGGCCAGACCTGCACCATGAACGTCGCCGTCCGGGCCGGGGCCTCGCTCACCCTGATCCCGCGCTTCGATCCGCAGACCGTGCTCGACGCCATCGCCCGCGATCGGGCCACCGTCTTCGAGGGTGTGCCGACGATGTACGCGGCGCTGCTGCAGCACCCCGCCGAGGCGGACGTCTCCACGCTGCGCATGTGCGTCTCGGGCGGGGCCTCGCTGCCCGTGGAGGTCCTGCACGGCTTCGAGCGCCGGTTCGGCTGCATGGTGCTGGAGGGCTTCGGCATGTCGGAGACCAGCCCCGTGGTCTCCTTCAACCACCCCGACCGGGAGCGCAAGGCCGGCTCCATCGGCACGCCGGTCAAGGACGTCGAGGTGCGGCTGCTGGACGACCGGGGCCAGGATGTGGCGCCGGGCGAGATCGGCGAACTGGCGGTGCGCGGGCCGAACGTGATGAAGGGTTACTGGAACCGCCCGGAGGAGACCGCGGCGGCCATCCCGGACGGCTGGCTGCGCACCGGCGACCTGGCCCGCCAGGACGAGGACGGCTACCTCTACATCGTCGACCGCAAGAAGGACCTGATCATCCGCGGCGGCTACAACGTCTACCCGCGCGAGATCGAGGAGGTGCTGCACGAGCACCCGGCCGTGGCGCTGGCCGCCGTGGTGGGCGTGCCGGACGAGCGGCTGGGCGAGGAGGTCGCCGCGGCGGTGGTGCTGCGCGCCGGGGCCGCCGCGACCGGGGCGGAGCTGCAGGAGTTCGTCAAGGAACGGGTCGCCGCCTACAAGTACCCGCGGGCCGTCTGGCTGCTGGACGCGCTGCCGACCGGTCCCAGCGGGAAGATCCTCAAGCGGGAGATCCACGCACCCGCCGGGTGACCGTTCCGGGCGGATCCGAGTGGACCTTGAATTGGTCCAGACCAGGTGCCACGATGGCGGGCGTGACCGAAGCGCTCTCCCTTGTGCCCTGGCCCGTCTCCGTCGCCCTCACCGGGCAGCCGGGAACCCCGCTCGACGAC
>NZ_JBHSQJ010000070.1:6983-25053 GCF_042658505.1 Streptacidiphilus monticola
CGGCCCGCAGGCAGAGCGGGTCGCCGCGCTCGCCGCCCCGCTGCTCGGCCTGCCTCTCGGGCCCGACGGCAATCTGCGGCTGCGCCTTGACCGGGCGTCAGGCCTGCCGGCGGAGGGCTACCGGCTGCAGTCCGACGCGGACGGCGTCACCGTGGTGGCGGGCGACGGAGCCGGGCTCTGGTACGGGGTGCAGACGCTGCGTCAACTCCCGTCCCCCGTCCCGCAGGGCGTCGTCGAGGACCATCCCCGGTACGCCTACCGGGGCGGGATGCTGGACGTGGCCCGGCACTTCTTCCCGGTGGCGGACGTGCTGCGGTACATCGACCTGCTGGCCGCCTACAAGTGCAACGTGCTGCACCTGCACCTGACCGACGACCAGGGCTGGCGCATCGCGGTCGAGGGCTGGCCCAAGCTGACCGAGGTCGGCGGCGCCAGCGACATCGCGGGCGGGGCGGGCGGCTTCTACAGCGCCGCCGACTACCGGGCGATCACCGCTTACGCGGCGGAGCGGCACCTCACCGTGGTCCCGGAGATCGACCTGCCCGGCCACACCAACGCGGCCATCGCCGCCTATCCGGAGCTGGCCTGGCCGGGGGACGAGCCCGTCTACCCGTACCTGAGCGCCGAGGTCGGCCAGAGCCGGGTGGACACCGGCGCGGCCCGTACCTACGCGTTCGTCGACTCGGTGATCGGCGCCCTGGCCGCGCTGACCCCCGGGCCCTGGCTGCACGTCGGCGGGGACGAGACGTTCAAGCTGGAGCGCGAAGACTACGCCGGGTTCATGGACCGGGCCGCACGCAGCGTGCGCGAGCACGGCAAGCTGCCGGTGGCCTGGGACGAGGCGGGGCTGGCCGACCCGGCGTCCTTCGCGCTGCTGCAGGCCTGGCGACCGCGGGCCCAACTCACCGCCGAGATCGAGGAGTCGGTGCGCCGGGCGGCCAGGGCCGGGGCGAAGGTGGTGATGTCCCCGGGGGACCGGGCCTACCTGGACATGAAGTACGCGATGGAGGAGCAGGGCCAGGACTGGGCGGGGGCCATCTCCGTCGCGGATGCCTACGGATGGGATCCGGACCACTACCTGACCGGCCTGCCGGAGGGGGCGGTCGTCGGCGTCGAGGTCCCGGTCTGGACCGAGTTCGTCCCGGACGCGGCGAAGCTGGGCGCGCAGCTGCTGCCCCGCCTGCCCGCCCTGGCGGAGGTCGCCTGGACGCCGCAACGCGGCCGCGACTGGCGGCAGTTCGCCGCCCGGCTGGCGGCCCAGCCGCGCCACTGGGAGGCGGCCGGCTGGCGCTGGACCCGCGCGGCGGGAGTGGACTGGCAGCGCTGATCCGCGCGCCAGATTGTCATCTGCTTCTGTCATATGACAGAAGCAGATGACAGCAGGCGGGCAATTTCGATCAATAGCGGTCGAAGCCGTGACCTCGGCTGACGGACCTTCATAGGGTCCTGCGCATGCCGAACTTGGACATCGCACTCAAGGAAGCCATGGCGATCGACGGCGCCGTGGGCGTCGCCGTCGTCGACTACAACAGCGGAATGGCCCTGGGCACCCTGGGCAACAGCGCCGACCTCGACCTCAACGTGGCCGCGGCCGGGAACACCGAGGTGGTCCGGGCCAAGATGCGCACCATGGAGATGCTCAACCTGCACCACGAGGGCATCGAGGACATCCTGATCACCCTCTCCAGCCAGTACCACCTGATCCGGCCGCTCACCAAGAAGGGCAGCGAGGGCCACTTCCTCTACCTCGCACTGGACCGGCGCCGCGCCAACCTCGCCATGGCCCGGCTCCGGCTCCGGCAGATCGAGGACGACCTCGCCCTCTGACAGGCCGTGGGATCCTCGCTCGTCCTGTGGCGGCCCGACGCCGACGCCGGCCCGGTCGCCTCGCTCGCCGACGCGCTCGACCGGGCGCTGCGCATCCCCGGGGCCGTCTCCGTCGTGCTCGGCGAACTCGCCCGCGGCGGCACCCTGGCCTTCGCCCAGGACCCGGCCCAACCCCCCGGCTTCGCGCACGAGGCCGCGCTGTCGGCCCTGGTCCACGCCCGGGGCGCCGGGCCCACCGGGGAGGTGCCGGAGGAGTTCCTGCTCACCGGGGAGCACCATCTGTCCCTCCAGCAGACCACGCCGCTGCTCGGCGGCGGGCACGCCTTCGTCCAGGTGACCCTGGTCCGGTCGCAGGCGAACCCGGCGCTGGCCCGGATCGGTCTGCGGCACCTGCTGCAGGGCCTGCCCGAGGTGCTGGCGGAGCAGCGGGCGAAGCCGCTGCCGCGCCGCACCGCGAGCCCGGCGGCCGCGCCGACGCGCCGGCACAGCGTCCCGATCGCCACGCTCCAGCTGATCCTGGACCGGCTCCGGGCGCTGTGACGGCGCGTCAGCAGTCCGCGGTCAGCGGCCGTTTCGCGTCAGCAGCGGCCCAGGGTCCGCAGCGCGGGCAGGGCGCGGTCGTCGTAGCCGAACAGCGCCTGGTTCTCCCAGGCGTTGCCGGACGCCGGGTCGGCCGGGTCCCAGCCGTTGCCGGGGACGGCGGTCCAGGTGCCCTCCCAGTAGCACAGGCCCAGTCCGCGCCCGCCGGGCACGGCGGCGACGGTCTCGGCCAGGGTGCGCACCCACGCCGCCTGCCCCTCCGGGGTGGCCGGGAAGCCGGCCACCAGCTCGTCCGCGGAGTCGACCATGTTCGCCAGCGCGTCCTCGCTGTCCAGCCGGAACGGGTAGCCGGTCTCGGCGACCAGCACGTCCTTGCCGTAACGGGCGGAGACGTCCGCCAGGTTGGCGGCCAGGCCGGAGAGCGGGCCGTGCCAGTACGGGTAGTAGGAGGCGCCGATCACGTCGAAGGGCACCTCGTACCGGACCGCGTTGTCGAACCACCAGCGGTAGAGCCCGTTGTCACCGCCGTTGGCCAGGTGGAGCACGATCCTGGTCCGCGGAGAGACCGAACGGGCTGCGGAGACACCGGACTTGAGCAGGTCGGCGAGCTGGGACCAGTGGTTCCAGTCGCCGTCCGGCCAGAGCATCCCGCCGTTGAGCTCGTTGCCGATCTGGGCCATGGCGGCGGGGGTGCCCTGGCGGGCCAGCGAGCCGAGGACGTCGGCGGTGTGGTCGAAGACGGCCCGCTTGAGGCCGTCGAGGTCGTAGCCCGCCCAGGCGGCGGGCTTGAACTGCTTGCCCGGGTCGGCCCAGGTGTCCGAGTAGTGGAAGTCCACCAGCAGCCGGATCCCGGCCCGGTGCAGGCGCCGTGCCAGCGGCAGGAGTTGGCGCTTGGTGTTCCAGCCGTCGGCGGGGTCGACCCAGACCTTGGCGCGGGCGTGGGTGACCCCGGCCTCGGCGAGGATCCGCACGGCGTCGCCTCGGCGGCCGTCGGGGTGGCGGTAGACGCCGCCCAGGGCCTCGCTCTTGGGCAGGGAGGAGAGGTCCACGCCCCGGAACCGGAGCTTCGGGCCCTGCGGGTCGTCCGCGGCGAAGGCGGCGGGGGAGAGGGCGAGCGGGAGGGCGGCGGCTCCTGCGGTGGTGGCCGCGGCCTTGAGGAACGTGCGTCGCTGCACGGGCGATCCTTTCGTGGGACCGGGGTGGGGAGTCGCGGGAGCGGTGCGCGCGGGCACGGCACCGGCCGTCCGTGCCCGCGCGGCGGGCGCTCAGCGCGCGGCGTACTCGTTGACGACGGCCAAGGCCTTGTCCGAGAAGTCGAACATGGCCTGGTTCTCCCAGCCGTCGCCGGAGGAGGCGTTCGCCGGGTCCCAGCCGTTGCCGGAGACCACGGTCCAGGTCGGCTCCCAGTAGAAGGCGCCCCAGCCGAGGCCGTTGGGCACGGCCTGGACGACCGACTGCACGTCGCGGAAGTTGGCCGCCTGCCCGGCCGGGGTGGCCGGGTAGCCGGCGTCCAGCGTGGTGTTGGAGGAGGTGACCGAGTTGGTCTCGGCGTCGCCGTTCGCCATCGTCCACGGGTAGGCGGTCTCCGCGACCACGACCGGCTTGCCGAACGTGGCGGCCAGGTCGTCGAGGGTGGTCTGCAGCTGGTCCAGCGGGCCGTGCCAGTAGTCGTAGTAGGACAGGCCGATGACGTCGAAGGGGACGCCGTAGTTGACCGCGTTCTGGTACCAGGCCTTGGCCGTGGAGTCGGCCGCGCCGTTGGCGATGTGCAGCATGATCCTCGCCGAGGAGTCGGCCGCGTGCACGCCGTTGATGCCCGACTTCAGCAGCGCCGCCAGTTGGCTCCAGTTGGAGGTGGACCCGTAGGACCAGAGCATCCCGGCGTTGATCTCGTTGCCCACCTGGACCATGTCGGGGGCGGTGCCCTGGGCGACGAGGTCGGCGACGACCTGCTTGCTGTAGGTGTAGACCTGGGTCTCCAGCGCGCTCAGCGACAGGCTCGCCCAGGCGGCGGGTATGGTCTGCTTGCCCGGGTCGGCCCAGGTGTCGGAGTAGTGGAAGTCCAGCAGCAGGCCCATGCCCTTGGCCTTCACCTGCTTGGCCATGGCGAGGAGTTCGGTCTCGTTGTCGAAGCCGTCGGCCGGGTTGACCCAGACCCGCAGCCGGGCGTAGTTCATGCCCGCGTTGCCGAGGACGGTCAGCGCCGACTGCTTGGTGCCGCTGCTGTTGTAGTAGACGCCGCCGAGCTCCTGCCCGCGCTCCAGGCTCGACACGTCACCGCCGCGGATCGCCAGCGAGGCGTAGCCGGAGGTGAAGGTGACGTCGTCGAAGTTGGCCCAGTTGCCGGCGTTCGCGTCGGAGACCAGGTTGATCGTGCACTGGTTGTTGCTGACGGTGGTGGAGACGACGATCCGCACCCAGTTGCCGTCGGCCATGGTCGGCACGTAGGTCTTCTTGTCCGTGCCGCCGCAGTTGGTGAGCGCGATGTAGACGGAGTTCTGGCCGCCGCCCGAGCGCACCCAGGCCGTCAGCGTGTAGTTCCCGTTGGTGAGGCCGGACAGGTACTGGTAGGTGTTGACGTTGTAGGCGCTGGAGGACCAGTGGGTGAGCCGCCAACTGCCGGAGTGTCCGCCGGACTCGGTGTAGGCGGCGGCGCCCGTGCCGTTGGGGGAGTAGGTGGTCCAGCCGGTGATCGAGGTGGTCCTGGCGCCGTTGCTCTCGAAGCCGCCGTTGGTGACCGTGGCGGCGGCGTGGGCCGTGGTCGCGGGCGCGGCCAGCAGCGCTCCGACACCGAACAGGACCAGGGACATGATCCTGACCATGAGGTGACGCATCGACACATCGTCCTCTCTGACGATGGGATGGGTGGGGGAAAGCCCCGGCCGGCGTCCCTCAATACACCGGCCGGGGCCGAGGCCCGCCCCGAGGAGCGGGCCAGTGCCCGCTTCGGGGAGCGGGCTCCGCCCGGGCGCGACAACGGGGCAACCACGCGCCGGGGCGGGAACCATGAGGACCCGTCAGGGGTCCTGGGGCGGGACCGTCAGGGGTCCAGGCGGACGACCCGCACTTCGCCTGCCGGGACGGCCAGGCGGGAGGCCACCCGATCGCCGGTGAGGAGTTCGTCGCCCGCGCCGTCCACCGGGACCTTGGCCTCGTGGGCGGAGTGGTTGAGCACGAAGACCCAGCGGCGTCCGGTCTCCGCGTCCGCGCGCAGCACCACCTCGACGTCGCGCGGCAGTTCGGCCCGCTCCGGCAGCCGCGCGTCCGACGCGGCCAGCGCGAGCACCTGCTCCAGCGCGGCGGGGGCGAGGCGCGTCGAGACGTACCAGGCGGCTCCCTCCCCGAGCGCGTGGCGCGTGACCGCCGGGCCGCCGACGGCCGGGCCGTCGGCGTAGCGCCAGACCGCCTCCGCACCGTGCAGCTTGACGTCCTCGGCCCACACGTCGCCGGTCAGCGTGGCGTTGCCGCCCTCGACGGCGACCTTCTCGCCTGCGCGCAGCGGCAGGAACTCCTCGACGGTCAGGCCGAGCACGTCCCGCAGCACGCCCGGATGGGGGCCGGGATGGATCGTGTCGTGCTCGTCGACGATGCCGGAGAAGTAGGAGACGACGAGGGTGCCGCCCTGCTCCACATAGCGGGTCAGGTTGGCCCCGGCCGCCTCGGTGGCCAGGTACAGGGCCGGGACGACGACCAGCGGATAGGCCGTCAGGTCCGCCTCCGAGTGGACGAAGTCGACGGTCAGGTGCCGGTCGAACAGCGCCTCGTAGAAGGCGTCGGCCCGCTCGTCGGCGGTGTGGTCCTCGCTGGGGCGCCACTCCAGGCCCTGGGCCCACCAGGACTCCCAGTCCCAGACGACCGCGGCGTCGGCCTGCACCCTGCTGCCCGCGACCTCCGCGAGCGCGGCCAGGTCGGCGCCGAGCCGCTTGACCTCGCGCCAGATCCGGCTGTCGGTCCCGGCGTGCGGCAGCATCGCCGAGTGGAACTTCTCCGCCCCGTAGCGGGAGGCGCGCCACTGGAAGAACATCGCGCCGTCCGAGCCGCGGGCGACATGGGCCAGCGAGTTGCGGCCCAGCTCGCCGGGGCGCTTGGCGATGTTGCGGGTCTGCCAGTTCACCGCGCCGGTGGAGTGCTCCAGGATCAGCCACGGGTCCCCGCCCGCCACCGAGCGGGTCAGGTCGGCGCTCATGGACAGGTTGACGTGGGTGCGCTCGGCCTCGGAGACCAGGTAGTGGTCGTTGGTGACCAGGTCCACCTCGCGGCCCCAGGTCCAGTAGTCCACGCTGCCGCACTGGCTGAGCGCCGTCATGAAGTTGGTGGTGACCGGGGTGCCGGGGGAGAGCCGGTGCAGGATGTCGCGCTCGAGGCGGAAGCTCGCCAGCATCGCGTCGTTGGTGAAGCGCGCGAAGTCGAGCTGCTGGCCGGGGTTGCCGGCGGTGGGGGTGCGCCGCGGGGTGCGGATCTGCTCCCAGTCGGTGTAGCGCTGGCCCCAGAAGAGGGTTCCCCAGGCGTCGTTGAGGGCGTCCAGGGTGCGGTACCGGTCGCGCAGCCAGCGGCGGAAGTGGGCGGCGGAGGCGTCGCAGTAGCAGGAGGAGACCGGGGCGCCGTACTCGTTGTGGACGTGCCACATCGCCAGCGCCGGGTGGTCGCGGTAGCGCTCGGCCAGCGCGGTGGTGATCCGGGTGACGGCCTCGTGGTAGGCGTCGCTGGAGTGGCAGATGGCCGCGCGGCCGCCGAACTCCAGCCGCTGGCCGTCCTTGGTGACCGGCAGCGCCTCCGGGTGCGCCTGGTAGAACCAGGCCGGCGGGACCACGGTGGGGGTGCCCAGGTCGGCCTTGATGCCGTTCTCCTGAAGCAGCGTCAGCAGCCGGTCCAGCCAGCCGAACTCGAACACGCCGGGGGACGGCTCCAGCAGGGCCCAGGAGAAGATGCCGACGCTGACCATGGTCACCCCGGCCTCGCGCATGAGGGCCATGTCCTCGGCCCACACCTCCTCGGGCCACTGCTCGGGGTTGTAGTCGCCGCCGAAGGCGAGACGTTTCACGGTCATGTCGGATCTCCCACTGCTCTGTGAACGTGCACAGGCTAGCGGACATGGGCCGGGAGTTGGCAAGTGGGAGTTTGTTTGTTTTTGGTGTCCCAAATGCCTGAATTCTCCGCCAATTTGGCGTGATGCCTCACGGAGATAACTGCTTGGCAACGAGGCTTGACAGGTGTCGTGTGCGTTTCCGTACTGTGAACGATCACAGCGCATGGCAGACAGTCCGCAGGGTGCGGACGTCCTCGTCAGTGGGAGGATCCATGCTTTCGATGCACCGTCGCATCGCCCTCGGCGTCGTTTCGAGCGCTCTGGCCACCGCCCTGGTCGCGGGTTGCAGCAGCAGCGGGTCGTCCTCGACGAACAGCGCGCCCCAGGACACGTCCTCCGGTCCGGTCAAGCTGACCTACTGGGCCTGGGCTCCTGGCCTGGACAAGGTCGTGGACATCTGGAACAAGGCCAACCCCGACATCCAGGTCACGGTCGAGAAGCAGGCCTCCGGCGACGACCTGCTCACCAAGGTGATCACCGCGGCCAAGGCCGGCGGCGGCCCGGACCTGGTGCAGGCCGAGTACCAGGCCCTGCCCACCCTGGTCAGCAACAGCGTGCTGGCCGACATCTCCAAGCAGGACGGCAGCGCCCAGTCGAAGTTCGCCTCGGGCATCTGGTCCCAGGTCACCCTCGGCAGCAACGCGGTCTACGCCATCCCGCAGGACAGCGGCCCGCTGATGTTCTACTACCGCACCGACCTGTTCCAGAAGTACGGCCTGACCGTCCCCACCACCTGGGACGAGTTCGCGGCCGACGCCCGCAAGCTGCGCCAGCAGGACAAGTCCAAGTACCTGACCACCTTCTCGGCCAACGACCCCGGCCTGTTCGCGGGCCTGGCCCAGCAGGCCGGCGCCAAGTGGTGGACCACCAGCGGCGACACGTGGAACGTGGCCCTCAACGACGCCGCGACCAAGAAGGTCGCGAGCTTCTGGGGCGGCCTGGTCAAGGAGGGCGCCATCGACAACTCGCCGATGTACACGCCCGCTTGGAGCAAGGCGCTGGACAACGGCACCCAGATCGCCTGGGTCTCCGCGGTGTGGGCGCCCGGCGTGCTCACCAGCAGCGCGCCCTCCGGCAAGGGCAAGTGGGCCATGGCCCCGCTGCCCCAGTGGACCAAGGGACAGAACGTCACCGGCTCCTGGGGCGGTTCGTCCACCGGCGTGCTGGCCAACTCCAAGCACCAGGACGCGGCCGCCAAGTTCGCGCTCTGGCTGAACACCGACCCCGCCGCGGTCGCCGCGCTGGTCAAGAACTCCTACGTGTACCCGGCCGCGACCGAGGCGCAGACCGGTGACGCGCTGAAGACCGCCCCGGACTACTTCAGCAACCAGCCCGACTTCTACACCCAGGCCGCGAAGATCGCCGCCACCACCGCCCCGGCGGCGTGGGGCCCCAACGTCAACACCGCGTACTCGGCCTTCAAGGACGCCTTCGGCAAGGCCGCGCAGGCCAAGTCGGACTTCACCGCGGCGCTCGACACCGTGGAGCAGACCACCGTGGCCGACATGAAGAAGCAGGGCTTCAAGACCGCCGGCTGAGCCCGACCACGCACGTTCCAGGGGCGCGGAGAACCGTGCGAGCCACCAGGCCCCCTCGCGCAGGGGCTGGCCGCGCGGTTCACCGCGTCCCCGGGTGGTGCCTGACCCGACGCCCGCCCGATCCCGATCCCCGGAGTCGCCCTATGTCCGCCTCACGCGCGAAAGCGCGCCTCGCGCCGTACGCGTTCATCGCGCCGGCCGTCGTCCTGTTCACCGTGCTGCTCGCGGTGCCGATCGGGTACGCCGTCTACCTGAGCTTCCGTGAAGTGCACATCTCCGGACTGGGGTTGGGGCCGGGGTCGCGCTCGGAGGGGTGGGCCGGACTCGGCAACTACACCGCCGCGCTCTCCGACCACGAGCTGCTCTCCAGCACCGGGCGGGTGCTGCTCTACGGCATCCTGCTGGTGCCGACCATGCTCGGCCTGGCACTGCTCTTCGCCCTGCTGCTGGACGCCGACAGGACCCGGTTCCGCGCCTTCTCCCGCATCTCGATCTTCCTGCCCTACGCCATCCCCGGCGTCATCGCCTCGCTGCTGTGGGGCTTCCTCTACCTGCCCACCATCAGTCCGGGCTACTTCATCCTGCACAAGCTCGGGATGAACGGGCCCGACCTGCTGTCCGGCAACGGCATGCTGGTGGCGATCGCCAACATCGCGGTCTGGGGCGGCACCGGCTTCAACATGATCGTCATCTACACCTCGCTGCGGTCCATCCCGGCTGAACTCTACGAGGCCGCCCGGCTGGACGGCGCGAGCGAACTGCAGATCGCGTTGCGGATCAAGGTGCCGATGGTGCTGCCCTCGCTGGTGCTCACCTTCTTCTTCTCGATGATCGCCACCCTCCAGGTGTTCAACGAGCCCACCACCCTCCGCCCGTTGACCAACGGGATCTCCTCCACCTGGAGCCCTCTGATGAAGGTCTACCGCGACGCCTTCACCCAAGGCGACATCTACTCGGCCTCGGCCACCTCGGTCGTCATCGCCGTGGTCACCCTGGCCGTCTCCTTCGGCTTCCTCAAGCTCGTCGGCCGCCGCGGCCTCGGGGAGGCGTGAGATGACCACCGCCACCGAGATCCGTCCGCGCGCGACCGCCGGTGCCGGCACCCAGGCCAGGAAGCCCGCCCGGCGCGGCGGTTGGCTGCCGACCGTCGTCCTGCTGCTCGGCGCCGTGTACACCCTGCTGCCGGTGCTGTGGGTCGTGATGGCCAGCACCAAGAGCCGCAGCGAGCTGTTCAACACCTTCACGCTCGCGCCCGGCAGCGGCTTCTGGCAGAACCTGCGGGACCTCTCCAGCTACCGCGACGGCGAGTACTGGCAGTGGATGCTCAACTCACTGCTCTACGCCGGCGGCGGGGCGCTGCTGTCCGCGATCCTCTCCGGCGTCACCGGCTACGCGCTGGCCAAGTACCGCTTCGCCGGGCGCAACGCCGTCTTCAACGTGCTGCTGGCCGGCGTGCTGATGCCGCCCATCGTGCTCGCGGTGCCGCAGTACCTGCTGTTCGCCAAGGTCGGCCTGGCCGACACCTTCTGGTCGGTGCTGCTGCCCAGCGTCGTCAGCCCCTACGGCATCTACCTCGCCCGCATCTACGCCGCCGGGGCCATCCCGGACGACGTGCTGGAGGCGGGCCGGATCGACGGCAGCAGCGAGTGGCGGCTGTTCCGCTCGGTCGCCATGCCGATGATGGCGCCCGGCCTGATCACCGTCTTCCTGTTCCAGTTCGTGGCCATCTGGAACAACTTCCTGCTGCCCTTCATCATGCTCGGCGACGACCGCAAGTTCCCCATCACGGTCGGCCTCTACACGCTGCTCAAGCAGGGCGCCGCCGCCCCGGCCATGTACACCCTGGTCATCATCGGCTCGCTGGTCTCGGTGCTGCCGCTGATCGCGCTCTTCCTGACGCTGCAGCGGTTCTGGAGGCTCGATCTGCTCTCCGGGGCCGTAAAGTCCTGACCAGTCGTCAGCAGACAGCAAGGGAAAGCGAAACGCCATGTCCGACGCCGCGTCCTCCGGGGGAGCGTCCGCCCGTCGCCGGCCGCCGACGATCCACGACGTCGCCCGGGAGGCGGGGATCTCCCGCGGCACCGTCTCGCGCGTGCTCAACGGCGGGCACAACGTCAGCCCCGAGGCGCTGAAGGCGGTCAACGCCGCCATCAAGAAGACGGGTTACGTCGTCAACCGGCACGCCCGGAGCCTGGTCACCCAGCGCTCCGACTCGGTCGCCTTCCTGCTCACCGAGGAGCAGGACCGGTTCTTCGAGGACCCCAACTTCAACCACCTGCTGCGGGGTTGCACCGCGGCCTTGGCCAAGCACGACATCCCGCTGCTGCTGATGATCGCGGGCACCGAGGAGGAGCGGCGCCGGATAGGGCGGTACATCACCGCCGGGCACGTGGACGGCGTGCTGCTGGTCTCCTCGCACTCGGGCAACCCGATGGTGGAGCTGCTGCACGAGGCCAAGATGCCGGTCGTCGCCTGCGGCAAGCCGCTGGGCCAGGTCGCCACGCCCGCGTACGTCGCCGCGGACGACCGCGAGGGCGCGCGGCAGATGCTGCGCCACCTGCTCGGCCTGGGCCGGCGGCGGATCGCCACGGTGACCGGCCCGCTGGACACCCCCGGCGGCGTGGACCGGCTCTCCGGCTACCGGGAGATGCTGGCCGAGGCGGGCATCGACTACGACCCGGCGCTCGTCGTCGAGGGCGACTACTCGCGCGCGAGCGGGGAGGCCGGCATGACCCGCCTACTGGCCCAGGCCCCGGACCTGGACGCGGTGTTCGTCGCCTCCGACCTGATGGCCGACGGCGCGCTGGCGACGCTCGCCAAGGCGGGTCGCAGCGTCCCCGGCGACGTGGCGGTCGGCGGCTTCGACGACAGCGCGATCGCGGCCGCGGCCCGGCCCCCGCTGACGACGGTGCGTCAGCCGTGGGAGCGGATCAGCGGGGAGATGGTGCGCCTGCTGCTCTCGCTGATCTCGGGCGAGCCCCCGGCGTCCGTGATCCTGCCGACGGAGCTGGTCCGCCGCGAGACGGCGTGAACCGGAGCGGAGCGCACCGGTGACCGGCCTCGGCGGCGACGGGCCCGGTCACATCAGCCGCTGATCAGCCGCACCCTGCCCGACGACTTCCCCAGCGACGCGCCGGAGTTCGAAGCGTTGACCTGAACGCCGTGGCAGTCGGCGGGATACTGGGGGCGTGGAAATCCGGATCGAGGCGCACGACCTGCCCGGGCGCAGCTGCATCGGCTACGGCGGGATCGAGGTCGGCGTGCAACGGCGCGACCGGCCGGAGGAATGGCTGGACCTGCAGCCCGGCGACGGGGCGGGGGCCGTGTGGACCCTGCCGTGCACGGTGCGCCGCGACGCGGCCGGGACGCCCCGGTTGACGGGCCCCTACCTGCAGAACCGGCAGGGCGTCCGCTTCGTCTACCTGTCCTGGCTGAGCGAGGGCCGGATGTTCCGCCGGGCCAAGCTGATGCTGGACGACGTGCCCCCGGAAACCCTCGAATCCGCCCTCGCCAGCGGCCGGTTGACGGCCCGACTGGGCCTGACCGACGCGAAGGGCAATCCGACCTGCGCGAGCGTGCGGCCTCCGGCCGTGACCTGGAGCGCGGAACCCGCGGGAGGAAGCCGATGATGCGCGAACCCCTGGCCGACGCGGCCGTCACCCAGGGCCTGGCCTCGGCGCCGGGCTGGAGCCGCGAGGGCGACAGCCTGGTCGCCGCCTACAAGCCCGGCCGCGACCGGGTGCTGGCCTTCTACACCGCCCTGGCCGCGCTGGAGGACGAGCTCAACCACCATGCCACGGTGACCATCCTCTACGGCTCGGTCGCCCTCCGCGTGAACACCCACGACGCCGGCGACCGCATCACGGCGACGGACCTGCGCTTCGCGGAACGCGTGGCGGCTCTCGCCAAGGACCTGGACGTCCCGAACACCTGACCGGCGCCCGGCCTCCGGCCCGGGTTCGCGCACCCGGCCCCGGCCCCGGCAGCTGGCCTCCGGCCCGCGCTCGCGCTCACTGCGGTGGGCACTCTTCTGGCGCGGGATGCGGGTGGCCGGGGGCGGACTGGCCCCTTTCGCGTCGCGCCGTGCGGGCGGTCGTGCCTCGGTCGGCTCTTGGGGGCTGCGCTCCTCGCCTCCGGCCGGTCGGCTGTCCGTAGGGCGGCGTTCCCGGGCTGCGGCCGGGCGGCGGTGGCCTGTGCTGCCGTTTCGGGCCTCCGGTCGGGTGGGGCCGGGTCAGGTGGGGAGACGCCAGACGGTGGTACGGCGCACGTCCGTGTTCTCCAACTCCCTTGAGACAGGGACGTCGTAGACGGCCACCTCGGTGAGGTCGGTGCGGGGGAGGTAGGCCCGGCCGGGGTCGCCGACGAGGACGTCGGTGCCCGCGGAGCGCATCCGGCGGGCGAAGGCGAGGACGCGGTCCGCCAGCGGGCGCTCGTAGAAGGCGTCGCCGACCAGCAGCACCTCGGCGTCCGGGAGCGGGTCCGCGTCCAGGACGTCGCCCAGCGAGGGCCCGAGCCCGACGCCGTTGGCCTCCGCGTTGAGGCGGATCGCCGCCTGCGCCAGCGGGTCGATCTCACTGACCGTCACTTCGGCCGCACCCGCGAGCAGCGCGGCGATGGCCACCAGCCCGGACCCCGAGGCGAGGTCCAGGACCGAGCGTCCGGCCACCGCCTGCGGGTGGTCCAGGACGTAGCGGGCCAGGGCCTGGCCGCCGGCCCAGGGGCGGGCCCAGAACGGGGGCGGCTGCACCTCGCCGGAGGCGGCCCTGCGGTCGGTGCGGTCCCACAGCTCGAAGACCTCGTCGGCCGTGTGCATCCGCACCTCGGGCACGAACTGCGCGGGCAGCACCCGGGTCTGCGAGCGGATGAACTCGTCCGGGGCCGAGGCGGAGACGGTGTCGCTGGTCATCGGGGCACAGTCTGCTGACCGGCGGGCCCGCGCACAAGTGGCGCCCGGTCCGCGCGGCCTATTCGTCGAGGCCGGGCACCGGCGCGCCGCTGGGGAAGCCCGCCGCCTGGTACGCGCGGTACAGGGGCAGCCAGGCGTCCGGCTGCCGCTCGGGTGCGGGGGCGCCGGACGCCCGCGCGTCGAGCGCGCGCAGGCACAGCTCCCAGCCCGCGGCGTTGCGCGCCGCCGCCTGCGCCGACTCCAGGAGGTCGACGAGTTGCAGCCGGGTCTGGTCGGGGCCCAACTCGGTGAGCTCGAAGCGCAGTTCGTCGTCGCCCCAGGTGAAGGCCAGCAGCCTGCCCGGCTCGGCGGCGCGGACCGTGCCCCGGGACTCGGGCATGTGCGGGTCGCCGCTGAAGCGGATGGTCCCGCCGGGCTTCAGGTCCAGCTCGACCTGCGGGGAGGGGAACCAGGCCGCCAGGCCGTGCGGGGTGGCGACCAGCGCCCAGACCTGCTCGACGGGGTTGTCGTACTCGCGGCTGAAGCGGACGGCGGGCCGTCCGTCGAGCTCCAGGAAGGAGCCGGTGGTCTCGTCGGCGGACACGGGGCTGGGTCCCTCCGGGAAGAGCAGGGCGCGGGTGCGCGCGTACTTGGCCCGGAGCCGCTGCCGGACCTCAGGGTCGGCGATCAGGGCGAGCCGGGCCGGATCGGAGTTGTGGGCCAGGTCCGCGGCCTTGACGGTGGCGGCCCCCGGCGTGGCCCTGACCCGGGCCAGGTAGTCCTCCAGCGACTCGTCGTCCCGCCGGGTCATCGCGCGGACGATGGACTTGGTGCGTTCGCTCAGGTCCGCCCCGGCCAGCCACTCCTCGGACAGCACCTTGTCCTCGACCGCGTCGTGCAGCCAGGCGGCGGCGACCTGGTCGGCGTCCCCGCCCCGCTCGGCGGTGCCCCGGGCCACGGCGGCCAGGTGCTCGGCGTAGGGCCGGCCGTTCTTGTCCGTCTGTCCGGCGTGCACCTCGCGCGCGAGGGCCTCCACCTGATCCAGCGTCAGCAACCTTGTCCTCCCCAGGAGTCGAGCGGACGCCGCCCGCTACGCGAAGTCCACCGCCGCCCCGGCCGGGAGGGGGCCGTCCAGGGCGCCGAGCCGCTCGGGCATCCGCAGACTGACCATACGCCGCCAGCCGCCCGCCCGGTCGTAGGCGTACATCGCGTGGATTCCGGCGGCGACCGCCGCCCGTTTGGCCGTGGGCCAGCGCAGGATCGCGCCCATGTGGGCCATGACGGCCAGGCTGACGTCCCGGTAGACCCTGATCTCGGCCATCGCGGTCTCGCGCAGCATGCGCTGGATCTCCCGCCCGTGCCCGGCGTAGGCCAGGCGCAGCAGCTCCTCGTGGCAGTAGGCGAGGTGGTTGTCCTCGTCGTGGGAGATCATGCGGACCGCGCGCCCGATCACCGGGTCGCCGCCGAAGTGCTTCTGCAGCAGCCGCATCTGCTCGGAGGCGCGCTGCTCGGTGACCCGGCTGTGGGCGAGGTAGGCGATGACCTCGGCCTGGGTGAGCTGCTGATCGCCTTTCAGGGTGCTGTGGGCGAGGCCGATGCCCATCCGTTCGAGCAGCATGGTGTAGTCGGTCTCCGGCGGCACCGGCACCGGGGCGAGCTGACGCTTCTTCAGCAGCGCCTGGAAGATGCGCCCGTGCTTGTCCTCGTCGGCGCCGTGCCGGGCGACCCGGTGGACCAGGTACTGCTGGCCGGGGGGCAGCAGGACCGCGATCCGGCCGTTCTCCCAGCCGCCCTGTGCCTCGCCGCCGGCGGCGATCGAGCAGAAGAGCCTGAAGGCCTCGTCGTCGTCGAGGATCTCCTGGAAGATCGATTTCGCGGAAAGCATCGGCCACCACCCTCGTCAACCGTCGGTCCTCCCCAGCCTCAGCAATGCTCCGGTGCCCCACAACTCGGGAGGGCCGCCAGGCTGGCCAAATGAGTGGACGGAGCGCTTCGCGGACTGGCAGCCTCCCCCGCATGAGCGACCACTCCATGCCTCCCGGCTACGCCTTCTCCGCGGACCCCGAACGGATCGACAGGGACCGCGTGCACCACTGGCTCTCGACGGACGCGTACTGGGCGATGGGCCGTCCGCGCGAGAAGCACGACCTGGCCCTGGCCGGGTCGCTGGTCTTCGGCGTCTACGACGAGGCGTCGGGGGAGCAGGTGGCCTTCGCGCGGGTGGTCACCGACCGGGCCACCTTCGCCTGGCTGTGCGACGTGTACGTGGACCCGCAGGTGCGGGGCAAGGGCGTCGGCACGGCCATGGTCGCCGCGGTCCGCGACCACGTGGCGCCGTTCGGCGTGCGCCGGATCATGCTGGCCACGGCCGACGCCCACGGCGTCTACGCCAAGCTCGGGTTCGCGCCGCTGGCCCGCCCGGAGATCTGGATGGCCCTGGGCGAGAGCTGATCCCGGCAGGGGTCCCGTAGGGGGACGGGTGGGGGTCGGCCTCCTCCTAAATGCGTACAGGACTGTCAGTGCCAGGCCCTAGGCTGTACTCATGCTCGAAACGATCCAGCTGTCCCGCGCCGAGGTGGTGAACGCCCGCATCCGCGCGCTTCTCGCCTCCGCCCCCGGCGGCCGGCTCAGCGACGCGCAGCGCGCGCAGTACCAGTCCCTTCTCGACGAGTACCTGTCCGCCGCTCGCGCCGAGCGCGGCCCGCTCGAACTCGCCGCCTAGCCGCGGCGCCTGACGTCACGTCACTTCTTCCGCGCCCCGCGGCGCTCCGGTTTTAATCCCGGGCGTGCCGCGGGGCGCCTGTGTTTTCATGCGTCGCATGGGACGATCGTTCGACGAGCTGGTGGACGAGGCGGCAGCGGCCCCCGTCGAGGGCTGGGACTTCTCCTGGCTGGCCGGCCGGGCCACCGAGGAGCGCCCCTCCTGGGGCTACCAGCGGCTGCTGGGCGGCAGGTTGGCGCAGGCCACGGCCGCGCTGGACATTCAGACCGGCGGCGGCGAGGTGGTGGCCGGGGCCGGGGCGGAGCACTTCCCCCGGACGATGGTGGTCACCGAGGGCTGGCCGCCGAACGCCGCCCGGGCGACGGCGCTGCTGCACCCGCTCGGCGCGGTCGTCGTGGCCGCCGCCGAGGACGCCCCGCTGCCCTTCGCGGACGGCGCCTTCGACCTGGTGACGAGCCGTCACCCGGCCCGGGTCGACTGGCCGGAGATCGCCCGGGTGCTGGCGCCGGGTGGCACCTACTTCGCCCAGCACGTCGGCGGCGGCACGAACGTCGAGGTCAGCGAGTTCTTCCTGGGGCCGCTCGAGCCCGGCGACGACCGGGAGCACGAGACCGAGGCGGCCGGGGCGCGGGCCGCGGGCCTGCAGGTCGTCCAGTGCCGCAACGAGCGGCTGCGGCTGGAGTTCTTCGACGTGGGCGCGATGGTCTGGTTCCTGCGCAAGGTGATCTGGACGGTGCCCGACTTCTGCGTGGAGCGCTACCGGGACCGGCTGCGCGACCTGCACGAACGGATCGAGCGGCAGGGGCCCTTCGTCTCCACGATGTCCCGCACGCTCTTCGAGCTGCGCAAGCCCGCCGGCTGAGGCCGGGCCGGGCCCCGCGTCCGCCGCCGGGCACCGGTCCGGGACCTGGTACAACCTGGTTCCATGACGAGTACCCCCAGCTGGCCCAACCCGGACTGCCCGGTCTACGTCTCCGCCGTCGACCCGCGCGACGGCCGCCGCTACGTCCAGGTGCTGCGCCTCGACGGCACCATCTCGCAGCCGCACGCCTGCGCGACGCAGCACGACCTCGAGCGCCACGTCGCCCACGAGCGCGCGGACGTCGACGTGCACGACCCGGCCCAGGTCTACTGGGTGGACCGCCCGGGGGTCTGGACCTCGTTCCTGGACCGCTGAGCACAGGGCCTGACGCCACCTCAAGTCCCCTGTGAGGGGAGGAAGTCGAGAGCGGTGGCTCGGCGCCGTGGACCGGCGCGCCGCCCAACGCCCCAGGGACGCAGCGGCCTTGGGCCGCAGCGCGCGGCATCTCCGCTGGACGGACCGGAGTTCGCCAGGGGCGGCCCGCCCGCTGTTCCTCCAGGCGCTGCTGGGGCGCGCCGGGGCAGCCTCGCCAGGAGCGCCGCGCCGCCGCAGGGTTCTCGGTGCCGTGTCCGGAAAGGCGGCGGGTGCCGCGCGGGGCCACCCCCCGCGC
>NZ_JBHSQJ010000070.1:25088-36813 GCF_042658505.1 Streptacidiphilus monticola
CCGCGCGGGGCCACCCCCCGCGCGGCACCCGCCGCGGCTCCGGTCCGGTCAGGGCAGGTTGCGGGCCATGACGATGCGCTGGACCTGGTTGGTGCCCTCGTAGATCTGGGTGATCTTGGCATCCCGCATCATCCGCTCCAGCGGGTAGTCGCGGGTGTAGCCGTAGCCGCCGAGCAACTGGACAGCGTCGGTGGTGATCTCCATGGCGGCGTCGGAGGCGAAGCACTTGGCCGCCGCGCCGTAGAAGGTCAGGTCGGCGTCCACGCGCTGGGACTTGGCGGCCGCGGCGTAGGTCAGCTGGCGGGCGGCCTCCAGCTTCATGGCCATGTCGGCCAGCATGAACTGGATGCCCTGGAACTCGGCGATGGCCTTGCCGAACTGCTTGCGCTCCTTGACATAGCCCTTGGCGTAGTCGAGCGCGCCCTGCGCGATACCCAGCGCCTGGGCGGCGATGGTGATGCGGGTGTGGTCCAGGGTCTTCATCGCCGTGGCGAAGCCGGTGCCCTCCTCGCCGATGATGCGGTCGGCGGGGATGCGGACGTTGTCGAAGTAGACCTCGCGGGTCGGCGAGCCCTTGATGCCGAGCTTCTTCTCCGGCGCGCCGAAGGACACGCCCTCGTCGCCCTTCTCCACCACGAAGGCGGAGATGCCCTTGGAGCGCTTCTCGGGGTCGGTCACGGCCATCACCGTGTAGAACTCGGAGACGCCGGCGTTGGTGATCCAGCGCTTCACGCCGTTGAGGACGTAGCTGTCGCCGTCGCGCACCGCGCGGGTCTTCATGCCGGCCGCGTCGGAGCCGGCGTCGGGCTCGGAGAGGCAGTAGGAGAACATGCCCTCGCCGCGGGCGAGGCGGGGCAGGTACTTCTGCTTGAGCTCCTCGCCGCCGGAGAGGATCACCGGCAGCGAGCCCAGCTTGTTGACGGCGGGGATCAGCGAGGAGGACGCGCAGACGCGGGCCACCTCCTCGATCACCAGCACGGTGGCCAGCGCGTCCGCGCCCGCACCCTCGTACTCCTCGGGTACGTGCACGGCGTGCAGGTCGTTGGCGGTCAGCGCGTCCAGGGCCTCCTGCGGGAAGCGGCCCTGCTCGTCCACCTCCGCCGCGAAGGGAGCGATCTTGGCCTCGGCCAGTGCGCGGACCGACTCGCGCAGCAGCTGGTGCTCCTCGGACAGCTGGAACAGGTCGAAATCGGATGTACCCGCCATGTCTCTTGCTCGCTCCCTCGCTCTGGCACTTAGTACCCCTGATTATGCACACTCGGTGCCAAGGACGGACCCCCCGCACGGTGTGCCGGTGCTAACGTCGGCCGCATGACCACGGCAGGAGCCAGCAAGCCCCCGATGCGCGACGCGCTCGTCGCCGCCGCACTCCAGCTCTTCGAGGAGCGCGGCTTCGACCAGACCACCATCGACGACATCGTCGCGCTCGCGGGCGTCGGCCGCCGCTCCTTCTTCCGCTACTTCCCCTCCAAGGAGTCCGTGGTCTTCCCCGACCACGACGGCTGCCTCGCCGAGATGACCGCCTTCCTCGCCGACCCCGCCGGGGACGCCGAGGACCCGGTCCTGCGCGCCTGCGACGCCGCCAAGCTGGTGCTGCGGCTGTACTCCGCCGATCCCGGCTTCTCGGTCCGCCGCTACCGGCTCACCCGCGCCGTTCCCGCACTGCGCCAGCACGAGCTGTCCGTCGTCTGGCGCTACGAGCGCGCGCTCGCCGACTACCTGCGGATCCGCTTCGCCGCCCGCCCCGACGGCCGGCTGCGCGGCGACGTGATCGCCGCCGCCGTCGTCGCCGGGCACAACCACGCCCTGCGCGGCTGGCTGCGCGCCGACGGCGAGGGCGACGTGCACGCGGCGGTGACCGAGGCGCTCGACTACGTGGCCCGCACCTGGGAGTCCGGCCCCGGCCCGGCGGCCGACGAGCCCGAGGACGACGTCATGGTGCTCGTCGCCCGCCGGGGCACCCCCATGTGGCGGGTCGTCCAGGGCGTGCAGACGGCCCTCGATCACGGCTGACGCGGCCGCCAGGGCCGTCGGGGCTGCGCTTGCGGGGCCGCCGGGGCTGGCGGAGGCTCGGGCGTGGGGACCCACCCACCACCGAGGGAGCAGCGCAGCCATGAAGGGCATCTCCTATCGCAGCTACGGCGGACCCGAAGTCCTCGAGTACGGCGAACTGCCGGACCCGAAGCTGGCACCGGACTGCGTGCTCGTCAAGGTCAAGGCCGCTGCGGTCAACCCGGTGGACTGGAAGTGCCAGGCCGGCTACCTGGACGGCTTCCTCGACGCGATGTTCCCGGTCGTCCCCGGCTGGGA
Organism: Streptacidiphilus monticola; assembly: GCF_042658505.1. Classification (NCBI taxonomy): domain Bacteria; kingdom Bacillati; phylum Actinomycetota; class Actinomycetes; order Kitasatosporales; family Streptomycetaceae; genus Streptacidiphilus; species Streptacidiphilus monticola. Next base: position 27,399 of record NZ_JBHSQJ010000070.1, read on the forward strand.
CGTCTCCGGCGTCGTGCTCCAACCCGGCGTCTCCGTCAAGGAGTTCAGCGAGGGTGACGAGGTGGTCGGCTACGTCCGCAAGGACGTGCTGGGCCAGGGCACCTTCGCCGAGTACGTCGCGGCGCCCGTGCGCACGTTGGCCCGCAAGCCCACGGCGCTGACCTTCGAGGAGGCCTGCACGCTGCCGCTGGCCGGCCTGACGGCGTATCAGGCGCTCAGCCGCTGGCTCGGCGTGGGCGAGGGCGACGACGTGCTCATCCACGGCGCGGCCGGCGCGGTCGGCGGCTTCGCGGTGCAGCTCGCGCTGCAGTTCGGCGCCCGCCCGATCGGCGCCGCCCGGCCGCGCGATCTGGCCACGGTGCGGGCGCTCGGGGCGGTGCCCGTCGCCTACGAGGAGGACCTGTCCGGCTTCGCCGCGGCCGTCCGCGCGGTCGCCCCGCGCGGCGTCACCGCCGCCCTGGACACCCTGGGCGGCCCCTTCCTCGCGGCGACCGCCGAACTGTTGGCGCCCGGCGGCTCGCTGGCGTCCATCGCCGACGCCTCGGTGCTGGGCATGGGCGGCCACTACGTCTTCGTCCGCCCGGACGCCGCCGACCTCCAGGCCGTCTCCGACCTGGCCCAGGCCGGCACGCTGACGGCGCGCGTGGCCGAGAGCTATCCCCTCGCCAAGGCCGCCGACGCGCAGCGCCGCGCCATGGCAGGCGGCCTGCGCGGCGGAAAAGTCGTCGTCACCGTGGACTGACCCCGGCTAGCCTCGCAGGGCATGACGGAGCATCAGCACCTCGACCCGCACATCGACCTGGCCTTCGTCCGGCACCTGGACGGGCTGACCTACCGCTTCGTGCGCGAGGCGGACGACGTCGACGGGCGTCCCAGCTACCGCCGGGTGGACCTGGACGTGTGGTGCCGCCACCTCCCGGACGTCGGCTGGTGCACCGTCTTCGTCGACGGCACCCGGAACGGCTGGCCCGTCCACGGCCGCGACCACGGCCCGCTGCCCCCGGCCACGACCTGGCGGAGCTGGAAGCTGGGCAAGTCGTACCTCTACGAGGTGAGGCTGTTCGACGACGGCGGGGCGGACGACACGGCGGCGCGGACGCAGTCGAGCGGGTCGTCCTCGTGGTAGACGCGCTCGCTGGGCTCGACGCCGTCGAGGAACTCCTGGTAGCGCAGCGCGTACTGCAGCGGCCCGAGCCGCCGGGCCAGCGCCAGGGCGCGCTCGGGGTCCGCGCCGGGAGCGTGGCTGCGCCAGGCGTCGACCCAGGCGTCGGCGACGGCTGCCCGCAGCGGCTCGGGTGAGTAGTCCCAGAGCCGGAAGCCGTCGAGCGCCGGGTTGCCCAGGTGGGCGTCGGCGAAGTCGAGCACCACGGGATCGCCGCCATCCGGGGCGCCCCGCAGGTTGCCCGGGTGGAAGTCGCCGTGGACCACGGTCGTCGGCAGCCCGCAGGCCCGCAACTCCGCCCAGCTCTCGGCGAGTTCATGCGCAGCACGGCGCTCGTCGGCGGTCAGGCCCGGCAGCGACCGGACCAGGGTGCGGGCCCGCTCCTGGAGCAGGTGCTCACGCAGGTCGGGCAGCCCGGCGCGCGCGGCACTGCCGGCCAAAGCCGCCTGGGCGGCGACCCAGGAACGCACGGCTCGGACGAGCGGTTCCGCGCTCTCCGGCTGCCACAGGTCCTCGCCGGGCGCGTGCCGGAGCACCGTGCGTCCCGGCGCGGCGGCGACGACGCCCGGGACCAGCCCCGGCGCGACCGAGGCGACCAGGCGGAGTGCGGCGCCTTCCTGCGCCGCGAACGGCGGGACCGCCTTGAGCCAGAAATCGCCCTCGGAGGTGGTCAGCCGGAACAGCCCGGAGAGGTTCCAGCTGCGCTGCTGCCGGACCGTCGCGGGCTCCGCGAGGGCGTCGGCCGCCCAGCGGAGGAGCCCGCGGAGGCCGTCCGGTGTGGCCCATACCATCCGGAGCGGGTGCGGTGCCGGTACCGCGAACGTGGGGGTACCGGTCGACTGCGCGGACCGCGGCGGCCGCAGCGCCTCCGCCTGGTAGTGGACGTGGCCGCCGCGCGGCGCGCCGCCGTCCGCCCCCTCGACCCGCAGCAGGCGCAAGACGTGGACCGGGACGCCCAGTTCGGCCGTCAGCCGGTCGCTGATCTCGCCGACCTCGCACCACCAGGGCTCGGACACGGGAAACGGCCCGAGTCGGCCGAGGGCACGGCCCTCGTGGGTCAGCTGGACGGTGACGGTGCGTACGGCGGCGGAGTCCACCGGCGCAGTATCGGGCCCAGGACAGCGGCCGCGCGAGCGGGTTTCAGCTCCGGCGGACCGCGCGCAGGACGACGAACTTGCGGTCGGCGGCGACGACTTCGCAGTTGCCGAAGAGGCGCTTGAGCTTGACGTGGTAGCCCAGGTGCCGGTTGCCGACCACCCACAGCTCGCCGCCGGGGCGCAGGGCGCGGCGCGCGCCGGTGAACATCCGCCAGGCGGTCGCGTCCGTGGTGGCCTGGTGCGAGTGGAACGGGGGGTTGTTGAGGACCAGGTCCACGGAGGCGTCGGGCACCTCCGCCAGCGCGTCGGCAGCGGCGAAGCGGGCTCGGCCCTGGCGGACGTTCTCGCGGAAGGTCTCCTCCGCGGACGCGACCGCCTGCAGCGACTCGTCCACGAAGAGGAGTTCGGCGTCCGGGTTGGCGAGCGCGGCCGCCGTGCCCACGACGCCGTTGCCACAGCCGAGGTCGACGATCGTGCCGCGCCGGCCGGTGGGCAGGTGCTGGAGCAGGAAGCGGGTGCCGATGTCGAGCCGGTCGGCGCAGAAGACGCCGGCATGGTTCGTCAGCGCCAGCCCCGGGAACGGCTCGTCCGACGCCAGCCGGTAGCGCAGCGGCCACGGGGAGGGGCCCGGGTCGTGCGCGGTGGGGGTGGTCAGGACCAGCCGCGCCTTGCGGACGGCGAGGGTGGTCCGGGTCGGGCCGAGGATGCGCTCGAACAGGGCGAGGGTGGAGGTGTGGATCTCCGTCACCATGCCGGTGCCCAGCACGGCACTGCCCGGGCGCAGGGCCGGGGCGAGCCGGTGCAGCTGGTCCTCCAGCAGGGACAGGCTCTTGGGCACGCGGACCAGCAGCACGTCGATCCGGGGCGGGGGAGCGTCCCGGGTGGACCGCAGGTCCGCGCCCGCCGGGTCCGTGCCGTTGGCCGCGAGGTTGGCACGGGTGGCCTGCTGGGCCAGCCACGAGTCGCTGACCTGGGTCAGCGAGGCTGCCCCGGTACGGGCGAGCGCGGCGGTCAGCGCACCCCAGCGGTCGCCGAGGACGGTGAGGTGACGGCCCGTCAGCTCGACCGGCTCGTCCCCGGCCCCGGTCTCCTTCGGCTCCGCCTGGGCGGTGCGGCCCGCCAGCCCGGCGAGTGCCCGGAGCAGGTACTCGTCGGCGGCGTCCCACGCCCGCAGGGGGTCGTTCGCGGAGGCGGGGTAGCGGGACAGGAGCAGATCGCCCCAAGGGGTGCTGAGCTGGTTCATCGCCCGTCAGCCTAAAGGCAGTGGACGACCCCCGACGACTCTGCCCGGCTGCCCGGCGTGGAGGAGAGGATCCACAGAGCACGATGAACGACTCGGAACGCCGCAGCGCGCGGGCGTGGGCGAAGATCGACGCCCCCCCACGAGCGCGGCGAGGCGGCCGAGGACGAGCAGGCGGGCTGACGCCGCGTCACCCCCGTTCGCGGCAACGCACCGTAGCGCATCCGGCCGGGAGAGGCGAGGCTGGAGGGGTGGGCGAGCGACTGGTGACGGCGGCGCGGTGGTGCTGGGCGTACGTGCGGCGGGCGCCGGGGACCTTCGTCTGGCTCGCCATCCTGCTGCTCACCACCGTGCTGATCCGCAGCGTCTCCCCGGCCACCGCCGACCACATCCTGGAGCGGCGCTCCACCAACATCCACTACCTGGTGGAGTCCCCGGTGCGGGTGCTCATCAGCAGCGCGCTCTACATCGCGGGCGGCGGATGGGTGGGCTACTTCGTCCTCTACAACCTGTTCCACGTCCCCGTGGAGCGGTGGCTGGGCACCGGCCGCTGGCTGACCGTCGCCGTGATCGCGCACGTCGGCGCCACCTACCTGAGCGAGGGCGTGCTGCTGTGGGCTATCGACCACGGTCAGGCCCCGCAGAGCGCCCGCTACACCCTGGACTACGGCGTCAGCTACGCGCTCGCCGGAGTGCAGGCCGTGCTGACGTACCTGCTGGCGCGGCCCTGGCGCTACGTGTACCTCGCCGGGCTGCTGCTCTTCTACGGCTTCGGCGTCGTCAGCGAGCGGGACTTCACCAGCATCGGGCACTTCAGCGCGGTGCTGCTGGGACTGGCCTGCTACCCCGTGGCCCGGGGGCGGTCGCCGGAATGGGATCCGCTCGCCTGGGCCCGCGGCGCCTACCGGCGGCTGCGCGGACGGGCCGTCGGCGGGACGCCCGCCGACGGCGGTTGACGGAGGATCGGCAATCGCGTGGGGCGCGGCTCAGCCCGCGTGCGCCAGTTCGGTCGGCACCGGCACGGTGAGCCAGCCCAGGTTCGCCGGGTCGAGCCGGTACAGGTGGACGACCGGGCGCAGATCGCCGGTCGGGGCGGAGTCGGTGGTCGTCGACCACGGGTGCACCGCGCCGTCGCAGACGGCCGGGCTGCCCGACAGGCCGATGCTCTGGTGGGCGTCCTCGAGCGCGGGGCTGACCTGGACCGGCCTGCCCTCCGCGCTGGAGGGCAGGCACCGGTACTCGCCGGAGTAGGTGACCGGACCTGACGGGGCGTCAGCGGACGAGCCGGTGGACGAACCACCGGAGGGGGAGGTGGACGCGGCGCCCCCGGTCGGGGCGTCCAGGGTGATCCAGTCGCCAGGGACGGACAGGGGCGCCGGAACCGGCGCGGACAGGGCGGCCGCCGGTGCCGCGCCGCAGGTGAGAGCGGCGACGCAGAGGGCGCCGAGCGTGAGAGGGAAGTGACGCATGGCACACATAGCTAGCGGATCGCGGCCCGCCGCGGCCGGATTGCACCCGTCCGGGGGCGTGTCCAGGATGTGGACCGGCGTCGAAACCCATGCACAGCGGACAGGCCCCGGTTGGTAGATTGGCGGCGGTAACACCGCCACCACCCACTGCTCGTTTGGGGACTCCCGTGTCGCTCAGCGCCGCCGCCCAGGACCTCGTCGACCTCGAATCCGCCCGCAAGGAGTACGCCACGCTCCGCGACGCGGGTCTCAAGCTGGACCTGACGCGGGGCAAGCCCTCGCCGGAGCAGCTCGATCTCTCCGCCGCGATCCTCTCCCTGCCCGGGGCGAACGACTACGTCTCCGCCGAGGGGATCGACACCCGCAACTACGGCGGCGTCGAGGGCCTCATCGAGATCCGGGAGATCTTCGGCAAGCTGCTCGGCATCCCGGCCCAGCAACTGCTGGCCGCCGGCAACGCGAGCCTCAACCTGATGCACGACGTGCTGGTGCACGCCCTGCTCACCCCGGTCCCCGGCGCGGAGCGCCGCTGGGTCGACGAGGAGGAGGTCGTCTTCCTCTGCCCCAGCCCCGGCTACGACCGCCACTTCGCGCTCACCGAGCGCTTCGGCATCCGGATGGTCCCGGTCGCGCTCACCGGTGAGGGCCCGGACATGGACGAGGTCGAGCGCCTGGTCGCCTCCGACGCGCGGATCAAGGCCATCTGGTGCGTGCCGAAGTACAGCAACCCGACCGGTGAGACCTACAGCGACGAGGTGGTCCGCCGCCTGGCCGCGATGCCCACCGCCGCCCCCGACTTCCGCATCCTGTGGGACAACGCCTACGCCGTCCACGACCTGACGGACGAGCAGGTTCCGCTGCTCAACGTGCTGGAGGCCTGCGCCGAGGCGGGCAACCCGGACCGGGTCTTCGTCTTCGCCTCCACCTCCAAGATCACCCTGGCCGGCGCCGGCGTCGCCTTCTTCGGCTCCTCCGCCGCCAACGTGGCCTGGCTGAACAAGGTCCTGGTCAAGCAGACCATCGGCCCGGACAAGGTCAACCACCTGCGCCACGTCCGCTTCTTCGGCGATGCCGACGGCGTGCTGGCCCACATGCAGAAGCACCGCGCGCTGCTGGAGCCGCGCTTCGAGGCCGTCTACGAGGTGCTGGAGGCCGAGCTCACCGGCATCGCCACCTGGACCCGGCCCAAGGGCGGCTACTTCGTCAGCCTGGAGGTGCCGGACGGCTGCGCCGCCGAGGTGGTGCGCCTGGCCAAGGAGGCCGGCATCGCGCTGACCCCGGCCGGCTCCGCCTTCCCCTACGGGAAGGACCCGCGCGACCACCAGATCCGGCTGGCCCCGAGCTTCCCGAGCGTGGACGAGGTCCGCGAGGCCATGCGCGCCGTCGCCGTCTGCGTCAAGCTCGCCGTCGCGGAGCAGGCCGCCGCGAAGTGAACGGTGCGGGGTGCCGGTGACAGGTAAGAGAACACTGGGGGGAGCCTTGCCTCTCCCAGCAAGTACTCAGGAATCGCGCGGATAACATCCGCGCGTGAGTCTGACCGGCACCCCGTTCTTCCTGCTGACCGTCGCCTTCCTGATCGCGGCCACCGTCGCGCTGCTGCTGCTGTGGAACCGCGTCCCGGGCCCCGGTGCGCTCCGCTGGGGCGGGCGGACGGGACTGGCCCTGCTGAGCCAGTTCGCCGCGGTCGTCATGGTGCTGGTGTACGTCAACAACAGCATGGGCCCGTTCTACGAGTCCTGGGCCGACCTCTTCGGCGACAGCGGGCAGGCCCAACTCAGCGATCCCACCGGGGGGAAGCCGCAGCCCGGCTCCGCCGACCAGACCGCCGTGCACCACGGCACCCTGCGCTTCCGTCCCTTCCACGGCGGGGCGGTCCAGGCCGAGGCGGTCGGCCCCGCGTCCCAGGTCCGCGGCAGCCTCTACGTGTGGCTCCCCCCGCAGTACCAGGACCCCGCCTACGCGAACACCGACTTCCCCGTGGTGGAACTGCTGTCCGGCTTCCCGGGCAGCCCGCAGACCTGGTTCGGCAGCATGGCGGTCGGCAAGGAGATGACCGCCCTGATGGCCCAGGGCAAGGTGCAGCCGATGATCCTGGTCGCGCCCACCCTGAACGTCCTCGGCAACACCGTCGACGCCGGCTGCGCCGACATCCCCGGTGTCGCCCGCACCGCCACCTGGCTGGCCCGGGACGTGCCGGCCCTCGTCGCCGCCAACTTCCGTACGCAGCGCGGCGCGAGGCACTGGGGTGTGATGGGCTACTCCGCCGGCGCCTACTGCGCCGTCAACCTCGCCGTGCACTACCCGGGCGTCTTCCACGCCGCGGTCAGCCTCTCCGGCTACAACGCCCCGAGCGCCGGACTGGTGACCCGCAACCCGGCGCTGGCCCGCGCCAACAACCCGTACCTGGTGCTGCGTTCGGCCCGGAAGCAGCCGGACGTGGTCCTGCTGATGGCGGGCAGCCTCCAGGACGGAGACACCGTGGCCGCCGCCAAGGCTCTGCTCGGCGTCCTGCGGCACCCCGGCGCCAGCAGGCTGCTGACGGTCGCTCAGGGCGGCCACCTCGTCAGCGTCTGGCACAACTGGCTGCCGGTCGCGCTGCCTTGGCTGTCCGCGCAGGTCAGGTGATCTACCGCGCAGGCCGGAGTGGTGTCATCCTCTTCGCGTGGAACACGGTGAGCGCAGTGCGGGACACCGGCGCGGACTCGTGCTCGCGGCCGTCGCCGCGGCCCTGTGGGGGTTCGGCGGCATCGCCGCCCAACAGCTGTTCACCCATCACTCCGTGACGCCCGACTGGCTGGTCAGCGTCCGGATGAGCGGGGCCGGGCTGCTGCTCCTGGCCGTGCTGCGCCCGGCCTGGCCGGGCCGCCACTGGCCCCGACTGCTGGCCGTGGCGCTGCCCGGCATGGCCGCGACGCAGTACACCTGGTTCGCCGCCATCCAGCACAGCAACGCCGCCACGGCCACCTTCCTGCAGTACACCGGCCTGGCCATGACCGCCGGCTGGCAGCTGCTGCGTCGTCAGATCCGCCCGACGGCCGTGCGGTTGACGGCCATCGCGCTCGCCGCGACCGGTGCCGGGCTGCTGGTCCTCGGCGCGGGCGGGTTCTCCGCGCTGCGGCTCGACCCGCTGGGGACGGTGCTCGCGCTGCTGTCGGCGGTCAGCTACTCCTACTGCATGATCGCCTCGGTGCGGCTGGTCCGGGAACTGGGCGCGGGCGCGCTCACCGCCTGGGGCCTGACGGTCTGCGGGCTGGCGATGCTGCCCCTCACCCGCCCCTGGCAGGCCCACCCGACGGGCTCCGGCGGCGCGGTGCTGGCGCTGACGCTTTTCGTCACGGTCGGCGCGACGGCCGTCGCCTGCACGCTCTCCCTCGCGGCGCTGAACCGGATCTCGCCGACGGAGTCGGCGGTCACCAGCACGCTGGAGCCCGCAGTCTCCGGGGCGGTGGCGGCGCTCTACCTGGGGGTGACCCTGATGCCCCTTCAGTACCTGGGCGCGGCACTGACGTTGGCGGCCGTCGTGCTGCTGGCGCTGTCCGAGCGGGACCGCGACCGCGGCCGTGGGCGCGAGCGCGGACGGCCCCTCGACCGGGAGCCGCTGCGCGGCAGCCCGGCCGCGACGCCCGCGCCGTCGAGCGCGGTGCCGAGGAACTGAGCGGGGCCGAGCACGCCCAGGTGGAGCAGCGGCGCGGTGACCGCCGCGGCCACCGGGATCAGCCCTGAGAACAGCCCGGCCCGCTCCGGACCGAGCCGGTCCACGGCGGTGTACCACCACCAGAACGCCAGCACCGTGACGGGGAGCGCCAGCCAGGCGAGGGCCCCCGCCTCGGCGGCGGAGGGCAACCGCAGCGCGCCCGGTCCGTCGAGCAGCAGGCCGGCGGCGAGCGCCTCCACGCACCCGGCGGCGCAGGCCGCGGCAGCCAGCAGCACCGGTCCGAGCGCGGCGATGAGGGGGACGGCCACCAGCGAGAACAGCACCTCGCCGACGAGCGCCAGTCCGGACCAGCCGAGACCGGCCGCGTCGGTCCGCCCGAAGCCCTGCACGACGGCTGCGCCCGCCACCACGAGGACGGCGGACCCGGCGAGCCGCGACGAGGGCCGGCGCCCCTCGCGCAGCGGCACCGTCAGCGCGAGGACCAGCGGCGCGCAGCCGACCAGCACGCCCGGGACGGACGGCTCGGCCGTCCGCTCGGCGGCCAGCACGGCGGCGTTGAAGCCCACCATCCCGGTGGCGGCGAGCAGCGCGAGCCGCCCGTACAGGCGCGGCGGCAGGCGCCGCAGCGGAGCGAGCCCCCGCCTGGACCGTGCGGCGGCGGCCCCGAGGACGACGGCGGCGACGCCGTAGCGCAGCCCCTGCCCCCCGAGCACGGGATAGCGGCCCAGCAGCCCGGAGGCGACGAAGCAGCTCCCGATCAGCCCGGTGGCCAGGCAGGCGAGGACGACCGCG